>JAIXRU010000161.1 GCA_027485045.1 Opitutaceae bacterium
CGGTAGGTTGGTAGCCGGCGACGGGCACGGAGCCTGTCGGGGCTGAGGTGGCGGGGCGGGCGGGGCGTTTGCCTCGGGCCAGGCCGGTGCCGCGGCTGGCACCGAAGCCGTCGATAGCGACGGGGGCGGCGGGCGCGGCAGGGGTCGCGACGTTCGCCTCGGAAGGCGTGGCGTCGGACGAGTTATGGGCGGACATGTCGGGTTTCTGTTTTGGTTAAGGCGCGCTCACCACAAGAGCGTGGGAGCGGCGCGGTAGAGCGCGGCGGCGGAGCGCGGGAGGCGCTTTCACGCGGCTGCGATCTGGTTGCAAAGTCATGATCTTACGTCGTCGGCGCAATCTTTTGTTTGTAAGGTAAAAAACGGACGCTGGTCCCGGGCTTGCCAAGCCGCCGGCGGCTTCGCACCGTGCGCCTTTAACCCATGGACAAGCTCGAAGATATTTTTCGCATGCAGGAAGCCCTCAACGCACGCATCGGCGTCACCCTGCCCCCGCCCACCGATGAGGAAAAAGCCAAGTGGATCCTCAACTACACCCGCGCCATGCAGCAGGAAACCGCCGAGCTGATCGACAGCGTGCCTTGGAAATGGTGGGCCAAATACCAGAAATTCGACGAGCAAAACGCCAAGGTCGAAGTCGTGGACCTCTTCCATTTTCTCGTGTCTCTGGCCCAAACCCTGGGCATGAGCGCGGACGACGTTTATCAAGCCTACCTGAAAAAGAATCAGGTTAACCACCAGCGCCAGGAAACCGGCTACGTCAAAAAAGACGCCGAAGACTCCCGGCACATCTAGCCCGCATTTCTCAAAGGCCGCGAGCCGCCAGCGCTCAGCCGTTCAGTCCGTAAAGCTTTAAGGTCTGGCTGCGACCGCGTAACGTTACCTGGCCGAAATCGATCCACGGCATCTCCTGGTTTACCCGATGCCGGGTAGCCTCCGTGACCAAAATCGGTGCCGGGTGCTCTTTAGTCAAAGCGCAGACCCGCGCCGCCACGTTCACCCCGTCGCCGATCACGGTGTATTCGAGTTTTTGCGGCGTTCCCACCGCGCCGGCCACGACACGCGAGGTGTTTAACCCGATGCCGATTTTTACCGGCGGCAGGCCGCTCAAGGCACGCTCGACATTCCATTCCTGGACCGAGCTCAGTATCCCCTGCGCCGCCTTCACCGCCCGCGTAGCATCGTCCGGCTGACTGAGCGGCGCACCGAAAAGCACCATCACGCAATCACCGATATATTTATCAATCGTGCCCTTATGCTGGTAAACCGATTGGGTGACGCGGTGGAAAAACTGATTGAGAAACGCCACGGAATCTTCCGGCGCCATCGTCTCCGCATTCAGAGTGAAGCCCCGAATATCCACAAAAAGTACCGTTACTTCGCGGGCCGCCGGCTTATCCATAACATCCTTACGACGCTCCAAATCTTCCGCCACCTCGGGCGAAACAAATCGCCGCAACCGGGCACTGACCCTCGACTCAGCCAGCAAACGCAACTGCCCGCGCACGATCATCGTCGCTAGAGACACCCCGATCAACATCAGCATCACCCCTCCGATGCGCACCCGCGAATCGTCCATGCTGTTCATGAAATCCAGAAAATAACAGGCGACAATTCCTCCCGCGGACGACCAGAGCACGGGCAAGGAAAGGCGCAGGGAATTGGTTAACAACACGACATTCGCCGTCGCCACATAGGCGTAGGCAGCCTCAGCCGCGCTGGTCCGTCCAGCGAGGTAAAAGTAAACATAGGCCTGCAAAGCCGCCACGTCGCCAAACGCGAAAACCCAGCGCAAGACCGGCGGGCTGTTCCGCCTGTTCGTCAGCACCAGCACGATCAACGCATACACGATCACCGCGTAGCTGAAAACGCCCCCGCTTCGGTTCTCATCCACCAGAGCTTCCGTCATTGGCACCAGCGCCAGCACCAAACGCCACCAAGCCATGCGCGATTCCTGCCGAGCCTGCGCCCGCCGGATCAAATCAGAGGGCAAACCTTCGCGCCTCAGTCGAAGACGGTGTTTCCAGTCCTTGAGGATTTGGGCCAGAGAGAAGAACATACGCCAAATCGTTCTGCGCCCGCGCGCGCACCCCGGCAAGTCCCCGGAAAAAGAAAAAACGCCGCAGGCTTTTGACCTGCGCAGGCTGGCGCGCTCATTCCGGCACCATGCTCCAAACCGGCCAAAAACTCAAAACCCAGTTCAAACTCAAAGTAGTCCGCAACGGTCAGGAAGCGGAGGTCGCCTTCAAAGACCTGCTCACCCGCCCGACCATCGTTTCGGTCTACATGAAAAACAACACGGGCTCGTGCGATAAACAAAACGACTCGCTCGCCGCCCATGCCGCCGAGTTCGACCAACGCGGCTACAACCTCGTGGCCCTCTCCCGCGACACCTGCGGCTCGCACCTCAAATACGCGGTCAAAAAAGGCATCGCCTACACCCTCGCCAGCGACCCCGAAGACTTGTTTGCCAAGGCCGCCGACGCCATCGTGGAGAAATCCATGTATGGCAAAACCTACGAGGGTCCCGCCCGGGCCGCGTTTGTCCTCGCCAAGGATGGCACCGTGCTCGCGGTCTCCGAAAAGGTGGACACCAAGGACCACGCCACCCAACTCCACGCCCTGCTCGACGGCCTGAAGTAGGCGAAGCCGCGCAGGCACACGTTTCACCACAAGCCCGGCTAACTTGCGGCTAAGCTCGCTTGCGGCGCGGAACTCAAGCCGCTTGGCTCAGCGGCTCCATGAGCCAAACCCGCCGCTCCTCCTCCGCGCCCTCCCTGCAAGAACTTCGCGCCGCGCGCGGCGCCCGTCCTTCGTTCCTGCGTCGCTTTCGGCGCTATCTCATCGCCCTGGGCGCAGGGGTTTTCCTGATTCTTTTTGGTTTTTACGGCCTGCCTCCGATCATCAAGGCGCAGGCCATCAAACAGCTCTCCGCCCGCCTCGGACGCCCGGTCACTATAGAAAGGCTCGCCCTCAATCCGCTCGCCCTCTCCGCCACCATCGAGGGCTTTGCCATCGCCGACCCCGCACCCGGCAAAGGCGTGTTCGCGGGTTGGCGGCGACTGCATGTTAACGTAAGCGCCAGTTCGCTCTACTCCGGCGAACTGCGCCTTAAGGAAGTCTCGCTGGAGGGCTTCACCACCCGCGTGGACCGCAACAAAACCGGTGGATTCAACTTCGACGATATTCTCGCCAAAATTGCATCCCCGGCCACCCCCGGTTCCGACGCATCCACCAGCTCCAAAAGCGCCCCGAAAAAACCGTTTCCTATTTTTGTGGGCAAACTCGCCGTGTCCGAGGCCAAGCTGCAATTCAATGACGAGGCCACCAACCGGCCCTACTCCCTCGGCATCGGCCCGATCACCTTCGCGCTGACCGATTTTTACACCGTGGGTGAGCCCGATGCCCCCTATCAATTCGAGGCCTTCACCTCCGCCGGCGCGCACTTCGTATGGAAGGGCAAACTCTCCGCCGACCCGGTCAAATCCTCCGGCGAACTGCTCCTGCAAAACATCGATATCGCCCACCTGACGCCCTACTTCGACGATCAACTGGTGGGCGACCTCCGTTCCGCGTTCGTGGATTTTTCCGGCCGCTACGCCTTGGAGCTAAAACCAGACGGCCCCGCCCTCACCCTGGCCGATGGCAGTGTCACCCTGCGCGAGGTGCGCATCGGCGCTCCCGGCGCCCCGACCGACGCCTTCGTGCTCAAGCGTCTGGCCGTCACCGGCATTACGGCCGACGCCATCTCCCGAAGCGCCGCCATAGGGAAAATCGCAGTCGAAGGCGTGGAGCTCAAGGTCACCCGCGACGCCACGGGGATCGACTTGTTGCGCTTGTTTGAACCCAAACCCGGCTCCGCCCGTGCCCTCGCCGCCAAAGCCCCCCGCGCCGCCTCCACCTCAAGCCCGACTACCGCCCGGCCCGAACCGATGGTCACGGTCGGCGAAGTCAACGTATCCGGAGTTCGGATTGATGCCGTCGATCAAACCGCTGCGCGCACCGTCGAACAACGCATCGAAGACCTCGCGTTTACCGTGCGCGACCTGAACTCCACCCGACTCGACCGGGCACTGCCCTTTGAACTGGCCCTCAAGCTGCCGGGCGCGGGGCGTATTGCCCTGAACGGCACGGTGGCGCCGGTTCCTCTGGCGGCGGAGCTTTCGCTCAACCTCGAACGTCTGTCCCTCGCCAATGTCAGCCCGTACCTGAAGCCCATGGTCAACGCGCGCCTGGTCGATGGCTTCTTACGCGCCCGTGGACGTGCCACCCTGCGCGGCGGCGTGGCCACTTTTGCCGGCGACTTCGGCCTCGGCGATGTCTCGGTGGTCGATGGCAAGTTATACGAGGATTTCGTCAAATGGTCCGATCTGGCGGTCACCGGAATAAAGCTGAGCAGCGCCCCGTTTTCCTTCCACGCCGACGAGATTCGTTTCGTCGAACCCAGCGCCTCGGTGCGTATCGAGCCTGACGGCACCTTGAGCATCGCTTCCGTCGCCCCGGCACCCGCCACGGCCGGCCTCTCGACCGATGCCCAGGTGTCCTTGCCCGGCGCGCCCGCCGCCGCGCCTCTGGATATCACCATCGACCGCTTCGCGTTCGAGAAGGCGGCATTTCGTTTTGAAGACCGCTCCATCCGCCCGATCGCACGCACCGCGATCACCGATTTTTCCGGTGCCATCTCCGGCCTCTCCGCCGCCGCCTTGGGCCGGGCCGACGTCAGCCTGCAAGGAAAAGTGGATGGTGTCGCCCCCGTCATCATCTCCGGCAAGCTGAACCCTCTTGGCCGCCCCGCCTTCGTGGACTTGAGCGTGGATTTCAAGGGCATCGACCTCCAGCCCGGCGCCGGTCCCTACATCGGCAAGTACGCCGGTCGCACTCTCTCGCGCGGCAATCTTAACGTCGTGGTCAAGGCCCGGCTCCAAGACCGAAAAATCGACACCGCCAACGTGGTGACGCTCGACCAGTTTTTCCTCGGCGAGAAAACCAACAGCCCCGAAGCCACCAAACTGCCGGTCGGGCTGGCCCTCGCCTTGTTGCGCGACTCGCAAGGCAAAATCGTGATCGATCTGCCGGTCCAAGGCAGCCTCGACGATCCGGAGTTCAAAATCGGCCGCGTAGTCGGACGCGTGTTGGTCAACATCCTGAGCAAAGCGGCCACCTCACCCTTTTCGCTACTCGGTGCGGCTTTGGGCGGCGGCGGGGAAGAACTGGGCTGGCAAGAGTTCGCCCCGGGGTCCACCAAACTGGATGACGCGGCGGAGAAAAAACTCCAGACCGTGGCCAAGGCACTCACTTCCCGCCCCGCTCTGTCCGTGGATATAGTCGGTGGTTTTAGTCCCATCCCCGATTTGATCGCGCTGCGCCGCAGCCGCCTGGAACGCTCGATCCGCACGGCCCTCAACGCGGAAAGCCCTGCGACCGCCGCCACCACCCCGGCGGCTGATCCGCTCGAAATCACCCCGGAGCAACGCACGGCCATACTGACCAAACTGTATGCCGCCGCCTTCCCTGCCCTGAACCGGAATTCGACTACGCCAACCAGCGCAAACGGCGACACCATGAAGGTTTTCGTGCCGCCAATTGCCGCGCCCAAAGTCGCCGATCCTTCGCTTCGCCCCCGCACCATCGGCCGTATCACGCGCTTTCGCCCGGACCTTAATCGCGGGGCTGCCAAGCCGCCCGAACCGCTCCCCGTCCCCCCCCCCGAAGCAGCCCCGGCCTCTGGCGCCCAAGCCCTGCCCGATCCGGCCGCTTCGGCCAAGCCCGAGCCTTCCGTCATCTCCGTGGCCGAGATGGAAACGCTATTACTCAGCCAGATCCGCATCACCGATGCCGAGGTGCAACAACTGGGCGACGCCCGGGCACAGGCGATCCGCACCTGGCTCTTGGAAAAAGGAGGCATCGCCAGCGAACGCGTCTTCCTCGCCCCCGGCAGTGATGGCGGCCTGAAGACCCGTCTAAACCTGAAGTAAAACCAGCCCATGAAGCTCACTCCGCTGGCCTGCCGGGCAGAGTGCGCCGCTTGCTGCATCGCGCCCTCGATTTCGTCGCCCATACCCGGCATGCCCCGGGGCAAGCCGGCTGGGGTGCCGTGCGTGCAACTTCTGCCCGATCTGCGCTGCGCCCTTTTTGGCCGCCCCGAACGACCGGCGGTCTGTCTCAGCCTGCGCCCCACCGAAGAAATGTGCGGCACAAGCCGCGCCCACGCCCTCGCCTTTCTGACCGACTTGGAACTCCAGACCGGACCTTAGCTTTTTGCCCAAATTGAAACCCAGGCACGCCCTGATCAAATGAATCGAATGCTCCGATTTAACCTGTCCCTAATCGACGCTCGTTACCATTATGAAAAAACGTCTTAAATGGATCATTCCGGCTATTCTGTTCGCTGCGCTAGTTGGCTTGCTGATTTTTATCTTTCTCAAGCCTTCTGCTGTAACGCCCTCATCCACTAGTGAGTTGGCAACGCCCAAGCCTTCTCCATCGGCACTGCCCGACAATCTGCAAAAGCCCCAGCAGCCGAGCGCAACCCCAGACTTATCGATCTACAAGACCGATCCGAGGTGGATTTGGTGGAATGAGCAAATGGAGCGTGATCCTAAATTTGAATGGAAAATGCCGATCAATTTTTATGGGAAAATTATTGATCAAAGTAACCAGCCGGTTGGAGGCGTTGAGATCGTTTTTCAGTGGACGGACTTATCTGACAATGGAACCACTGAGCAAACCGTGCTCTCCAGTGCTGACGGTCGTTTTAGTCTTATCGCATTAATGGTAAAAACTTGGGAATCATCAGGATGTTTAAGGAAGGTTATTATAGGGTGCGACAAGGCACTCAGGCGAACTTTGAGTATGCAGCGTTCTTCGAGCCGCATTATCATCAACCCGATGCGAGCAAACCCGTTGTGTTCCGATTGAGGAAGGCAGGGGAAATACCAAAGGAAATTATAGCGCGTGAAACCATGATGGGGATCGCGCCTACTGGTCAGCCTAACTACATCGACTTGCGGACGACCCGTAAAAGTGGAGAAGCCCAAGCGGACATTGCCATTCGCATCACTCGGCTGGAACCTAAGGAGCAGAAGCGCTACGACTGGAGCACATCTATTGAAGGAGTGAACGGTGCCGGGCTCATTGAGTCCACAGACGAATTTATGTTCGAGGCCCCACAAGATGGCTACAAGCCCGCCTACTCGTATCAATTTGCGGAGGGCTCGCCCGATTGGGAAAATGCGCTCAAGCGTAAATACTATATCATGGCTAAAGGAGGCCAAGTTTATGGGCGGCTGGAGGTCGAGTTTTTCCCGAAATATCAAAACACTGCCGCCATCGCGGTGCGTTTTATCGTGAATCCGACTGGATCTAATACCATTTCGCTTTCTAAAATATAATAACCATGCCTTCTGGGGATGCCCCAGAAGGCTTTTTTATGCGCCCACCTAAAGATTTTCCTGCGAACACCGCCGAGCGCATGCGGGTGCTGCTTCGCCCAGCCAAGCACGTGGCGGAGCAGCGGCGAATCCAGGCGGTTTTGATGCGAGCTTCGGACGCGTTACCCCCGGCCAAGATCGCCGAGCTGACCGGTTTGAGCGTGCATTCGGTGCGCGTGCTGCATTCC
>JAIXRU010000104.1 GCA_027485045.1 Opitutaceae bacterium
ATCTCTATCCGCAGGTTATCCGTATCGTGCGGGCCCGACTGCCGCGGCGCGGGGGAGAAGAAGACCTGGCCCAGGACATCTTTCTGAAAATGTTTACCCGTCTCGATCAGTATCAAGGTCAGGTGCCGCTGGCCCACTGGGTTTCACGGATCGCGGTGACTACTTGTATCGACGCCTTGCGCGCCCAGCAACGCCGGCCGGAGTTGCGCTGGGCGGACTTGTCGGACACGGAGGCGGAGATGCTCGACGCGGTGATCACCCGCGATGATTCGGCGGACACGGCCAATGCGCTGGCCGCGCACGAGCTGGTCCACAAGCTACTGGATCAACTCGCACCGGCGGACCGAATGGTGCTGCAAATGCTGGATATGGAGCAAAAAACCCTGATCGAAATCCGGGAACTCACCGGCTGGAATATCACCCTGATAAAAGTCAGGGCCTTTCGTGCGCGTCGCAAATTGCACAAACTTTTTCAGAAACTAGGAAAACAGGAGCATATATGAATAATCCCACTACATCCGTCTGGACACGCTTGACCGCAGCGGCAAGGCGAGTGCCCGCGACCAAAGACTCCGTGCAAATGGCCGACGACATGATGCCGGCAGGGTTTGCCACACGGGTTGTGGCTCTGGCCGAGTTGAATCGCGACGCCGGTATTTTGGGGGGGGCCTTGTTTGAGCGCATCGCCACGCGAGCCTTGGGGCTGGCCGCGATCTGCGCGTTCGCCCTGGCCCTCTGGAGTGGACTACCCGTTAAAGTGCAGCCAGGCGCGTCCAGTGATGGGGCTCTGGCTTCGGAAACTTATCTGGATCCGGTCGGTTCGCTTCTGGAGGCGGTGGAGCTATGAATCGTTCACTGAAAATATCGTTGATTTTTACCGGGGTGTTTTTGTGCGGAGCCGTGGTCGGCGGGGTGGCCACGCACCGGTTTTATCGCCCGACTCCGCCGTTCAACCGGGCGGGAAATGCGGAGGATGCTTTTTCAACACATATTGTGCGTAAGTTGGATGCCGATCTGGGTCTGACTGCGGAACAGCGGACTTTGATCGAGCCCATCGTGAAAAAGACGGGGGAGGTTCTTCGTCGATTGCGTAAGGAAAGTACGCAGCAGACCTCGATAGTTTACGAGGAGATGAATACGCGGCTGGCGGAGCATTTGACTCCTGAGCAACGCGTACGTTTTGCGGAGCTCCGGGCGGCCCAGCGCCAGCGTATGAAGTCTTTTATGGAAGAGCGGCAGCGTGCGGTTGGCGGAGCGGATCGTCGTGAGGGCGCGGAGCGGCCTCGCCGGCCGGAGGGTTCACCGCCGCCGCGCGAAGAAAAAGATTCTCGTTGATCCGCAGCACCTGGCCACGCACGGTGCGCACGGCCAGGCGCCATGCATGGGCAGGCGCGTGAACTCCGCCAGGGCCGGAAGGCAGCAACGGTGACGACGTTCTCTCAGTGCCGTGGAAGGCCTGGCCACTTTACTTTCGCCCGATGCGTTTTTCGGGTTTGCGCTTCGCGCCGGGACGCGTGCTTTGCTGAGTCTTTCCCGTGTCTCAAGCCGCCTACCAAGTTATCGCCCGCAAGTGGCGCCCCCAGACTTTTGACGATGTCGTGGGGCAGGATCACGTTGTCCGCACGCTGCGCAATGCGATCGCACGGCAGCGCATCGCCCACGCCTACCTGTTCGTCGGTCCGCGCGGCACGGGCAAGACCTCGACCGCGCGTATTTTTGCCAAGGCCCTGAATTGCACTGACGGACCCAAGGCGGATTTCGATCCGGCGGATCCGGCTTGTTTGGCAATCGCGGCAGGCAGTCATCTCGACGTGATCGAGATCGACGGCGCCTCCAACAACGGCGTGGACCAGGTGCGTGATCTGCGTGAAACGGTGCAGTACACCCCGGCGCAGGGTAAGTTCAAAATCTACATCATCGACGAGGTGCACATGCTCTCGGCGGCGGCGTTTAATGCCTTGCTAAAAACGCTCGAGGAGCCGCCGGCGCATGTGAAATTCGTCTTTGCGACCACCGATCCGCAAAAAGTCCTGCCAACCATCATTTCGCGGTGTCAGCGCTTCGATTTAAAGCCGATTCCCGCTCCGCTGATTATCGAACGGTTGAAGAAAATCGCCGCGGCCGAGAGCATTCAGGTGACCGAGGCGGCGCTCTCGTGCGTGGCGCGCATGGCGGATGGCGGCATGCGGGATGCGCAGTCGATTTTTGACCAGATGATCTCGTTTTGCGGGCTTAAAATCGACGAAGCCGACGTGCTGGATGTGTATGGTCTGGTCTCGGCCGAGAAACTGGCCGCTCTTGCGGCCGCGCTGGCGGCGGGCGACCACGCCGAGATCATTCGGCTGGTGGACGAGTGTGATGCCGCCGGCCGCGATCTGGCGCGTTTGCTGGCGGATTTGCAGGGGCATGTGCGCGAGAGTTTGTTGCACGCCATAGCGCAAGGCGGGCGATCAAACGCGTTGGGCGGAGTGCCACTCACCACCGAGCAAATCACCCGCATGCTGGATGTGCTGCGCCAAGGCGAGGACAGTGTGAAGCTGGGGCTGTCGGATAAAATCAATCTGGAAGTGACCTTGCTCAAAGCGGTCGATGCCTCGCGTGCCCGGGCGATCGATTCGTTGTTGAAGGAGCTGGCTGCGCTTTCCGCCGAACTGCCCGCCGATGGCGCGGCGGATCAAAAAAAAAAGCTCTGATTGATCGTCTGGAGACTGCGGTGGTGGCCTATGTGGCTGCCTCGGCGGCGAGCGCACCTCCCAAGCGTGGGTTGCCCCTGGCGGCCTTAGCCCCGGCTCGAAACTCCTCGGCGGTGCAGGCACCAGCCCCGTCTACGGCGGCGGGTGCGGATGAGGCTGCTTCTGAGTGGGCGGAGGCAGTTTCCGCCTCGGCACCGGCGGTGCATTCGGTTGAGGAAGACGGTCCATCCCTGGAGGAATTGGAGGCGCAGATGGGAGCGGAAAGCGCGGCCAAAGAGATTACCCCGCCGGTTCGGAAAAAAGCCGTTGGCACGATTCGTGGCACCGAGTCCGAGCCCGACGGGCAGGCCAATTCCGGTCCCTTGCCTGAGCTGGACACCCTCATAAACCGTCTGCCGGCGGAATTGCGCGAAAACGTGGAGGAGCTGCTGAGGGTGCGATTCACGGCGGTGAAACGCGTGCCGGGCAGCGCGCTCAGTAGCTTGGCCAAGCGCAAATCGTGAGCGAATTTTTACGGCGTTGAGCCCGGTTTCTCTGCGTTTGCATTGTCGCGCGCATCGGTGCTCTCTTGCCCGCCACAAGTTTCGTTAATACGTGAAAATCTCATCATTCAAATCTCTTGTTCTGGCTGGCCTTGGCTGGAGTGCCGCTTGGTTGCTCCTGCCGGTATCACCGGTTACCGCTGCGATCGAACGCCTGGAGGTCACCTATGATTATGTCGGTGGTCTGGCGGCGGAACGCGCCGCCGCACCCTATAAGGAGCCGGATCGTGAGCTGCCGAAGCGGCTCGCCGAACTAAACTACGACGAGATTCGCGACATCCGCTTCCGGCCTGACCAGGCGCTCTGGCGTAACGAGGCTCTCCCGTTTCAATTGCACCTCTTCCATCGCACGGCGGCGGTGCGCGAGGCGGTGCAGATACGCGAGTTCAGCTCCACCCATGTGCAGACGATTCCGTTTATCCGGGACTTTTTTGATTACGGAAAACTGGGCAACATGGGTTCCCTGCGGTCCTCTTTGGGTTACTCCGGGTTTCGTCTGCACTACCCGTTGAACCGGCCGGACACCTTCGATGAAGTGGTGGTTTTCCATGGCGCGTCCTATTTCCGTGCGCTGGGGGCGGGGCAGATTTACGGGCTGTCGGCCCGCGGTTTGGCGGTGGATTCCGGCGTGCCGGGGGTGACCGAGGAGTTTCCGGTGTTTACCGATTTTTGGATCGGGAAACCGCGTCTGGGTGCGACCAACATCACGGTTTATGCGTTGCTTGACAGCAAGCGTATCACCGGGGCTTACGAATTCATCATCCGGCCCGGGCACCCTACGGTGGTGGACGTGCGCGCCCGCCTTTATGCGCGTGAAGCGATCGGACTGCCGGGCATGGCGCCGCTGACCAGCATGTTTTGGTTTGGGAAAAACTCGGATCGTCCTTCCGGGGACGTACGTCCGCAGGTGCACGATTCGGATGGTTTGTTGCTGCACACCGCAGACGGGGCGCATCTGTGGCGTCCCTTGCAGAATCCCCGCTTCATCTTGAACACGGATTTGCGGGCGGTGAAGCCGACCCGTTTCGGGTTGATCCAGCGCGAGCGCGCGATTTCGGCCTACGAGGATTTTGAGGCGCGTTATCACGAGCGCCCGAGTTGCTGGATCGAACCGGTGGGGGATTGGGGTGGCGGGCAGGTGCGGTTGGTCGAGTTGCCCACGGTCAACGAATATGGCGATAACGTAGTGGCTTATTGGGTGCCGGATAAGAAGCCGGAGCCGGGTAAACCGTTTGAGTTGGCTTACCGGATGAAGTGGTCGCTGGAGCAACCCGGCGATGATAACCTCGCCCGGGTGGTGTCCACCCGCATCGGCCATCTGCCGGACGGCGGTTGGGGACAACTCTTCTGGATCGATTTTGCCGGGGCGGGAATCGGGCAGCGGAATCCCGCGAACCTTACGCCTCAGATCGACCTCGCGCCAGGGGCGAAGCTGCGGCACCAGACCATTATTCCCCATCCCGGTATCGACGGCTGGCGCGTGGCTTTGCAGATCGAAGGTGAGAACCCGCCCCCTCCCGGGGAGAAACCCAAGCCGGTGGAACTTCGCGTGCGTTTGCGGGATGGCTACGAGCCGATCTCAGAGACCTGGGTTTACACCTGGCTGCCATGAACGACGCCGGTATTTCCCCGACGATGAAGGGCAACACGCTGGACGACGCCATCGGCCCGGCCTGGGATGAGGCATTTCTCCGGGTGGAGAGTTATCTGCGTGCGCACCAAATCGAAAGCCGGCTGGTGTTGAATCGCCTGACGATGGAGATCGTACGTTCGGCGGTGCGTGCCGCGGAAGTGGATACGGTTGCGGGTGGCAAGCTCGATCCGGTGGCGTATGCGATGCACGAGGCGGAGCGCCGCACCACCTCTTGGTTTCAAAAGGTACTGGGTGACGCCGCCGATCCCGAGGATGAGCGCCTCGGCACCCGAGGCCGCATCGCGCTGGTGATGGCGGATGTGCCGGCGCGCTGGCCCCAGCATTTCCTGGCCGAGACCCGGCCCCCGACGGAACTGATCGAGGCGATGCGGGCCGCCTACATCGAGGCGGGACCGGAGATGGAGCTGACGCGCATGGTGCCGCGGCCCTTGGATTTCGGCCCGATTGCCAACGTGGCCGACGAGGCCTGGAAAACGTTTGCGCGCTGGCCCATCCTGCGCGCGGTTTTGGGCTGGATCCTGTTTCTTGGCCTGCTCGCGCTGATTTGGCATTTCACCCACTGACGGCGCGTTTTTCCGCATTTGAATCAATCCTTTTATTGCCCATGAGCGTTCCGCGCTTTGACCCCGCCCTACTTGACGGCACCCGAATCACCCAGCGACGCATTCTGGTCGCCACCCTCACGCTGCTCCTGACCGGACCGGCGGTGTTGCTGATGGCTGATTTGCACTGGCGGGTGGACGCCATCGACGGGCTGAAAATCTTCCACCTGGTGCTGTTCGCGATCTTGTTTTCGCTGGTCTCCTTTGGTGCGGTGCAAGCGGTGATCGGCTTTTTTTGCCGGGCGGGAAAGGGGGATCCCAACCGTATCATGGCGAGCCTTACGCCCGAGGACGAGGCTAGGCCGGTGGATGCGCCGACGGCGATTGTGATGCCGATTTTTAACGAGGATACCTCCCGTATCATGGAGGGTTTGCGGGTGATTTACCGTTCGCTGGAAGCCACGGGACAGTTGGAGGCGTTCGACTTTTTCATCCTCAGCGACACGACCAATCCGAATCGCTGGATCGAAGAGGAATCGGCCTGGGTGGCCCTGACGCGGCAGCTCGGGGCACGCGGTCGTATTTTCTACCGCAAGCGTCGGGTTAATTTGAATAAAAAGGCCGGCAACCTGGCGGATTTTTGCCGCCGCTGGGGTCGGCGATATCGCTACATGGTGGTGCTGGACGCGGACAGCGTGATGAGTGGGGACGCCATCGTGAAGCTGGTGCGTTTGATGGAGCGCAATCCGGGGGCGGGCATTATCCAGACCGTGCCTCGATTGGTTAACGGAGAGACGGTTTTCGCACGACTTCAGCAATTTGCCTCGCGCCTATATGGGCCGATTTTTGCGGCGGGCTTGAACTTCTGGCAGCAAGGCGAGGCCAATTATTGGGGTCACAACGCTATCATCCGCGTGGCGCCCTTTATCGATCAGTGCTCTCTGCCCGAGCTGCCCGGGGTGGAGCCTTTTGGCGGGCGTATTTTGAGCCACGACTATGTGGAGGCAGCTTTGATGCGTCGGGCGGGCTGGTCGGTCTGGCTGGCGGTCGGTTTGGAAGGCAGCTACGAGGAATGTCCCGGGAATTTGATCGATTTCGCCAAACGTGACCGGCGTTGGTTGCAGGGGAATTTACAGCATTCCTGGCTGGTTACGGCGCGAGGTTTACACGCGGCCAATCGTCTGCACCTGGCGCTTGGGATACTGGCTTACCTGGCCTCGCCGCTCTGGTTGACGTTTTTGTTGGTATCGTCGGTCATCGCCTGGCGCTACGCGGCTACCGGCTTGACGCCCTTGCCGGTCGATAGTTTTGCGCGGTATCTCCGCCTCGATTTTAATTCGCAGGCCTTGCTCTTGTTTGCGGCGACGATGGGGCTTTTGTTTTTGCCCAAGGTTCTCGCTTTGATTGACCTGCGCCGTATTCCGGGAGAGGTGCAGCGTTTTGGCGGTTGGTTACGGGTTATTGGCAGCGTGATCACCGAGACGCTGGTATTTACCCTTATGGCGCCGGTGCTTATGTTGTTTCATTCCAAGTTCATCGTTCTGACTTTGGCGGGTCGGGGGGTGGCTTGGGTGGCGCAGCGACGCGGGGCTGATGGGGATCCGGAATGGCGCGAGGCTATTCTTACTCATGCGGGGCATACGGTGGTTGGGTTGGGTTGGGGGTGGTTTGCGCTTTGGGTGAACCCCGCGTTCGCGGCCTGGATGGCTCCGATTTTGCTGGGGATGATGAGTTCGATACCTATCTCACTGGTCACCGGTCAGTTGGCGGCCGGGCAGTTTATCCGTAAACTGCGTTTATTCGTGACGCCGGAGGAATCGGCTGAACCGCCCGAGTTGACGCGTCTGGCGCGCAATTTGGAGGCCTGCCGTCGCCATACCCCGCCTTTGCCGGAACTCGCGGCCGATTATGGTCTGATGCAGGCGGTGCTGGATCCATACGTAAATGCCGTTCATTTAGCGCTTTTGCGTGAACGTGATCTTACCCCGGTGGCGGAGGGGCGATTCGGGCCTTTGCGGGAAAAACTGCTGGGCGAGGGTCCGTCGGCGCTGGCTTCGCGCGATAAATTAGCGCTGATGTTGGATGCGGATTCTATGGCGATCCTGCATCGCGAGCTTTGGTCGAGACCGGCGGACCGCTTGGCTGCTTGGTGGCGCACATCGATCCGGGCTTACAACGTGATCGCGCCCGCGCCTCAGACTGCGCTTTATCGATAACGCATAAGACTGATCTTTGATGCCGGACGGCCTGCGTTCTTGGGCTTAATTCAAGCTACGCTCTCGCGAAGCACGGACTGATTTATTGCATAGCAATGTACCGATATACTTGAACTTAATTTTCTTTGGTTTCCATTTGCTGAGGATCTATTTTCTACTTCAGAGTGATTGTCCGCTTAACCCCTTTTAAGGCGGAAAAATCCCATCTCTGCGTCCGTGTCTGCGAAAATACTTTTAGTCCGTACAGGTCCCAGTGTCTTCAGCGCCAAGGCTTACGTGGCGGTGGAGAGTGGTTTGTATGCCCGCGACATAGAATCCCCGAGCGACTTGGAAAGTTCGCTTAAGTCGGAGCAGTTCGACTTGGTTATTCATGATGGTTCCAAGCTAGGCAAAGAGCCCTTGGGTTTGGCCGAAAGTGTACGCGCGCATCAACGTAGCGCGCCGATTTTGTTGCTCTGCGATAAGCAGGATATGGACGTGATCGTGCGGGCGATCCGGTTGGGTGTACGGGATTTGTTTAACCCGCCAATTAATCTGACGGCGTTTTTCGCCAGAGCGACGGAACTACTTCAACCGCGGTTAAACGGGCACGCCAATGTAGTCGCGCAGCATTGTCGTCAGGAGATGACCCTGTTTTTGGCGGGGGAAGCACGGCCGCCCTCCACCCAGCCCTTTGTGCAGAAAGGCGTTGCCAACGCAGAGCTCACTTCGCTCCGCGCAGAGTGCGACCGTTTACACCAGCAACTTAAACAAGAGAGCGACCGGCATGCCGAGGTCGAGCGCACTTTTAAAATTCAGCAAGAGACGCTCGATAAGCGGGAAAACGAGCTCGCTTTGGCCGATGCCGAAATCGCGACTGAACGGGCTCGGATTGATACCGAGCGGGCGCAGGCAGTGGCCGCGATGGCGCAAGTCGAGACGCGAAAGCTGGAGCTGCAACGCCGCGCTGATGAGTTGGTAAATGCCGACAAGTCCCTCGGTCCCTTGCGTCAAGAGATTGAGCGGGCGAAGGCTGCCTTGGTTGAGGATCAAGCGAAGTTGGAGACCGAGCGGCAGCAGCTCACGGAGCGCGAAATGGAGTTGGAGGCCGCGCAAATCGCGGCCGCGCAAGCCAAGGCGGCGGCGGACAAAGTAGCGCAGCTTCGCCTGGCGCTGGAAGCTGAGCGAACGGTTTGGCAAAAGGAGCAGCGCGCGGATCGCCAAGCAATCGCCGCCGAGGAGACGCGTCTAGCGGCGGAGGCTGAGGAACTGAAAACGGCTCAAGCGAATGCGGCGGACGCTTTGGCGGCGCATAAAAAGCGTCTCGCGGAGATAACCAAAGCCGAGCGCGAGTTGGAGGATCGCGAAACGGCCATTATCGAAGCACAGCGCGGCTTGGAAACCGAGCGGCAACGTCTCACCGCACAGGAGACTGCGCTTAGCCAACGCGAGATCAAAGCCGCTCAGTCTCTCAAAGAAGCAGAGCTAGCAGCCCAAAAATTAGGGGCCGATTTAAAGCGTCTGGAACAGCGCCAGGCCGAAATCTCGGACAGCGAAGCCTTGTTGCGAAAAGAACAAGCCCGCATCGAGGACGAACTCGCCGCCCTTAAAGCCGATCAAAAATCGTTTAAGGTAGAAAAAACTCAGGCGGATAAAACGTTCAAACAAGCGGCGGAGACGGCGGTAGAGCTTGATGCCAAGAGTGCCGAACTGAAGGCGTTGGAGAAGCGGCTGGCCGAGGCTGAGGCCGCCCAAACCAAGGCGCTGAGCGAGCGCGAAGCCAAGCTGGTGGTCCGTGAAGCGGCGGCGGAGAAATTTGACCAAAGAGAAGCCGAGCTGGGAGCGGCCGAGGCCGAGATGTCGAGCCAGCGCGCGGCCAGCGAAGCCGAGCGCAAAAAGCTCAAGCAGCAAGCAGCGCAGATCGAGTCCGAGGGCGAAGCGCTTACGGTGAAGAAGGCCGACGCGGCCCGGACGCTCGCCGAGGCGGCTGAGCTTGAGGCCCAGCTCAATAAGAAAAATGCCGAACTGACGGCGTTGGAGAAACAGTTGGCCGAGGCGGAGGCCGCCCAAACCAAGGCGCTGAGCGAGCGGGAAGCCAAGCTGGTGGAGCGTGAAGCGGCGGCGGAAAAATTTGACCAAAGAGAAGCCGAGCTGGGAGCGGCTGAGGCCGAGATGTCGAGCCAGCGAGCGGCCATCGAAGCCGAGCGCCAAAAGCTCAATAATCAAGCGGCGCAGATCGAGTCCGAGGGCGAAGCGCTTGCGGTGGAGAAGGCCGACGCGGCCCGGACGTTTGCCCAGGCTTCCGAGCGTGAGGCCCAGCTCAACCAGAAAGGTGCCGAACTGGCTGCGCTGGAGAAACGGTTGGCCGAGGCGGAGGCCGCCCAAGCCAAGGCGCAACATGAACGCGAAGCCAAGCTGGTGGCGCGTGAGCAAGCGGCGGAAAAACTCGACGAACGCGAAGCGGCGCTGGGTTTGGCCGAGGCTGAGATTTCCGCCGCGAAGGCCGAGCTAAAGGGGGCGCGCCAGAAGCTGCAGCAAGAACAAGAAAGTTTCACCGCCGAGCATGCCGAGCTGGAGGCCGCCCAGGCCGCTCATCGGACGCTCGTGCAGAGCCAGTCCGCCCGGGAAAAGGCGCTGGCTCTCCGGGAAAAGGAAGTCACCCAGCAAGCCGCAGCCTTGGCGGCGTCAGCACAAGCGCAGGAAGAAGCCGCGACGGAGTTGGTTAACCGGGAAAAACTCCTGGCCGAACGCGACGCTCCCTTGAACGCAAAGGCGGCTGAATTGACTGCATTGGAGAAACGGCTGGCGTCCGAGAAGTCCGCCTTGGCCTCGGAGCGTGCGCGGTTTGAGGCTGATCTGGCCGGTATCGAGGAAGCCCAGACTGAAATCGCTCTGCGCGAAAAGGCGCTTAAGCGGGCCAAGGACCAATTGGTGGTGGCAGAGTCGGAAATCTCCGCAGGTAACGAGGAATTGGGCGCGGCGCGGGAGGCGTTTGCGGCCGAACGCGCCAGCTTGAACAAGCGGGCCATGGAGCTGAGCATGGAACGCGAGGCGTTCGAGGCGGAAGTGGCGAGCATGGCCGTTCGCGAAAAAGAATTCGCGGCCAAGCGCCAGCAATTGCAGGAGACGATGAAGTCTTTGCTTAAGTCTGGCTAAGCACTAACGTTTTTCTTTTTTCTAACCCCAATGGCCAACCCCGCTCCATCTGCCGTATTTATTGAGTTAGCTCCTCGTTCATTGAAGCTGCTGGTTATGGTCGGCGGCAGAGTATCGGCGATGCGATCCTTCCCGCTTGATGCCAAGGCCGATCTGACCGCGTTTGTCGCCGAGAACAGTGTGGCGGGATCGACCCGTGCTTCGCTGATCGGCCCCAAATCATTTTTGCACGTTTCGGACGAAACGGAGTGCGCCTCATTCCGGCAACCCGGTCAATTGATCGAGCACGCTGCGAAACTCCCGCATGGATTTGAGGGAGTGCCCGTGGCGGTTGCGGTGGATGCTTTTACCGGAGGCGCGCCTCTGGCGACCCCAGCGAACCCCTGGGTTTTGACCATGGTGGATGGGGCTGTTTACGCCGCCGCCAAGCAGCAGTTGACGGAGCTTGGCCTGGCTCCGGCCGAATTGACCTTGGCTGCTCCCATTCAATTCGGAGCCGTCGCAGGATCTCTCACTGCGGACGAGAGTGCATTGGTAGTCATGCTGGGCGAGGAGGAGTCCCAGTTGGTCTGGGTAACGGCAGGAGGGTTGTCGCAATGCTCCAGCGCTCCCATCGGTTACGCTTCGATTTACACTGCGATTCAGCAAGGCTTGGGGCTGAAATTCAAAGCGGCGGCAGGCAAGTTGTTTTTCAACGAAAACTACGATTTCACCGGTTCTGTATCCAAAATCGTCGAACCTTTGGCGGCGGTCCTGAAACCCGTGCTTGATGCCAGTCCCGCGACTTATCTGCACATCGTGGGGCTTACGGAGGGACAGGTTTGGTTCGCGAGCGCGCTGGCGGAAGCGAGTGGATCGCGCGTTTGGGCGCCACGGGCTGATCAAATTGGTGCCGGGCTCGCGGGTTTAGAGGCCAAGCCGTCGTTTGCGGGATTATTGAAGTTGGCTGCCGCCGGGGCGCTTGACGCGGCCTGGGTGCAAGCTCCGCTTGATCGTATCGTGGCCAAGGCTGCTCAAGCGAAACCGGCCTCCGTCGCCGTTGCGAAACCGGTGGTGCTGCCAAAGCCGGTTGCCATACCACACCCGGCGAACCAATCCCAAACGATCCCGCCCACGCCTTTGGCCGCGCCGGCTGCTGCGCCAACGCCGGCTGCTTCAGTGGCAACTCCCGCGGTTAAGCCATCCAGTCCCGGCACTGTGGCTCCGGTAAAGCCTTCAGGTGCGACCAAAGCGCCTGCTTCCACTAAGTCAGCCGCACCTTTCCCACCCAAACCGGCAGCCACAGCCACCCGCCCCCCTGTGTCGGCCAAAGCAACTACCGGCTCGGCTACGATCCCGCCAGTGGCAGTCAAAGGGGTTCCTGCCCAGTCCGCGCCCGCCAAGCCGCAAGCGGTGGCTCCATCAGGAGCTGCACCGACTAAAAAGAGCCCGATTCTGGTGATTGCCGTTGTCGTCGTATTGGCTGCGGTGGGTGGAGCGGTATTCTTTTTCCGGGGTGGCGCGAAGGCACCCGAAGGAGCGGCTGCTCCGGTCGCCACGAACCCAGTGGCGACGAATGCGCCTCTAGCTCCTGCACCGATTCCCGAGGCACCAGCAGTGTCATCCCCGCCAGGAACCAAGGACTTGTTAGCCGCAGAGAAGTTGAAATATAAAAACGACCGTTATGCCTTTGAGGTCACCGCGAAAGGTGTGGTTCAATCTCTTACGGGAGCGCGAAACGAAGTGCTGGTGGAGTCTGTGGCCGACATCAGTTTGCAGGGCAGTTACACGGGGGCGGATGGCCGGAGAAAATGGTTTAATGTCGGGGGCGTGGACGATACCGGCTATCAAGCTGTGGTGAAAAAGTCGTTACGGGAAGGGATCACGGTCTTTGAGATAAAAGTCACGCATCCTCGTTTCGAGATCGAACAAACCATTAGTTGCTACGCGGAATCGATAAAAGTATCGGCACGTTTTAAACCAATCAACCTTAGGGACCCCAGAGGAGCTATCGCCGCAGTTCACTCCATTCGTTTGGCACCGGTGGCATTGAATCCATCCGCGCGCATGCGCCCCACGGCTGAAAGTTTTAACTATACGATGAAGAACGGTAACTTGCGGGTGATTTTTGATCCCGCAAAGTGGGCTCGGGATGGAGCGAACGAGCTTCAATCCATAATAGCGGGCGAGAACAGCGTCGCGTTTCAATTTAGCGATAAATCGACCGCCGACGCAAATCAGCTCGATTACGAGTTAACGGTGCCGTGAGCGAACGACGGAGCTTGAGTGCCCGGCACACGCAAAGAGGCAGGCGAGCGACAAGATGAGTTGAGCTCCATGCACCGTTGAAGAGCGGCTCAATGGTGATTTTTTTCGTGGGCTTTTGGGCGTTTTCGTAACCTATCGTAAGCATGCCAAAGAAAGTTGATCCGGACGCCCCTAAGAAAATGGCGACCTACACCCTCAAGCTCACTGAAGAGCAACTGGAGATGTTGGATGCGTTATTGTCCAAGCGCGGCTGGGAGCGGGTGGAGGTGGCCTATGCGCGGTTTGGTTATCGCAACGATGCGGCCAAGGTGAACGTCACCGGTTACGAGAGTCGCAAACTGGTGGTCGCAGGCAAGGGCACCGAGGAGTTTGTGACCATGGTGTTGGAACCTGAGATCACCGGAGCGGCAAAACTCGGCTACGACGAGGTGCTGCATCCGGATTGGTTTGAGGAGCACGCGGGGCTGGACGAGTCGGGCAAGGGTGACTTTTTCGGGCCCTTAATCGCAGCCACCGTAATCGCATCCAAACCGATGATCGAAGGCTGGCGGGCGGCGGGTGCACAGGATTCCAAAAAGATGGCGGAGTCCAAAATCCTGGAGTTGGACCGGCTTATTCGGGCGACTCCCGGAGCGGTGGTGAAGACGATTCAGGCGACGAGTATGACTCAGTACAACAGCCTCATGGGGACCCGTTTTCGGAGTCAGAACATGATCCTGGCTTTTCAACACGCGCGCGCCTTGCAGGAGGCGCTGAAGGAGAAGTCGACCAAGTGGGGGCTCCTCGACCAATTCACGGAAACGCCGCTGGTTCAGCGCGAATTGGTGAAGCTGGGTATCGAGGGTTTCGATCTGCGTATGCGCACCAAGGCGGAAGAAGATCCGGTGGTGGCGGCGGCTTCTATCGTGGCGCGGGCAGAGTTCGTGCGGCAGATGCAGGTGCTGTCAAAAAAGTTTGGTGCCAAGCTACAAAAGGGCGCAGGCCCGGCGGTAAAGGTGCAGGCTCGGGAGATTATCGACCGGTTCGGCGCCCGGGCCTTGGGCGAATTTGCCAAGCTGCATTTCCGCACTGCTTACGAGGTGGTAAGCGATGCGGGTAAACTCAACGAACTGCCACTTCGCCCGCCGCCTCCTAAGCAGGAGTGGGGTAGCTAGGGAGCTGGGGGCTGACGGAGCTAGTAAGGCTAGTAAGCGAGTATAGGTCGGAGGCTGTAGTGGGGAGGGGGCGGAGTCTTCGGAGTGGAGGGGAGCGGCAACCCCGCCTTCAACGAAGGCGGGGAGAGCGCTGCGGAGCTCAGAGGTATTTGTCGGTCACAGCGCCTTCGGAGGCGGAGGCGACTAGTTTGGCGTATTTGGCCAAGACGCCGCGCGATTCCTTGGGCGGACGGGGCGTGTAGGCGGCCATGCGCGAAGCGTAGTCGGCGTCGGGTATGAGCAGGCTGATGGTGTTTTTTACCGCGTCGATTTCGATGAGGTCGCCGTTACGCACTATGCCGATGGGGCCGCCTTTGGCGGCTTCGGGAGTGATGTGGCCGACATCGAAACCGTGCGAGCCGCCGGAGAAACGACCGTCGGTGATGAGGGCGACATCCTTGATGAGGCCTCGGCCGGCAATGGCGCTGGTTGGGGATAGCATCTCTCTCATGCCCGGGCCGCCGACGGGGCCTTCGTTGCGGATGACCACGACATCGCCTTTGACAACGTCGCCGCTGAGCACGCCTTGGAGGGCTTCTTCCTCGCCTTCGTAAACTTTGGCGGGACCCTTGAAGTAGAGGCCCTCCTTTCCGGTGATCTTGCCGACGGCAGCGCCCGGGGCGAGGTTGCCGCGCAGGATGCGAAGGTGCGTCTCGGCCTTGATGGGCTGATCGAAGGGGTGAATAATGTCCTGCTGATCAGGATACGAGGGGTAGGGCCCGACGTTGGCGAGGGACTCGGCCAGAGTCTCGCCGGAGACGGTGAGGCAGTCGCCGTGCAGCAGGCCGCGGTCGAGGAGCATCTTCATCAAGGGGCGGATGCCGCCGATGCGGATGAGGTGGGCCATGCCGTATTTGCCGAAGGGTTTAACGTCGGCGAGGAGGGGGACGCGGGCGCCGATGGTTTTGAAATCATCAATGGTGAGCGGGACCTCGGCGGAGTGGGCAATCGCAAGCAGGTGGAGGACGAGATTAGTGGAACCGCCGAGCGCGGTGCAGACGGTGATGCAGTTCTCAAAAGCCTTTCGAGTCAGGATGTCGCGGGGCTTGATGCCTTTCTTTAGCATCGCCATGACGGCGGCACCGGCGCGTTCGCAGTCGTCGCGCTTTTCCTTGCCGATGGCGAGCTGAGCGGAGCTGTTGGGCAGGCTGAGGCCAAGGACCTCGATGGCGCTGGCCATGGTGTTGGCGGTGTACATGCCGCCGCAGGAGCCGGGGCCGGGTATGGCGCACTTCTCGACTTCCTTGAGGCCGGCGTCGTCGAGTTCGCCTTTGGCATGTTTGCCGACGGCTTCGAAGACGGAGACGATGTCGAGGGGCTTCTTTTTCTCGGAGTCCGAAGTAAGGAAACCGGGGAGAATGGTGCCGCCGTAAATGAAGACGGCGGGGCGGTTGAGGCGGGCGATGGCGATCATCGCGCCGGGCATGTTTTTATCGCAGCCGCCGATGGCGATGACGCCATCGAAGCCCTCGGCGGCCACAGTGGTCTCGATGGAGTCGGCAATCACATCACGGGAAACGAGACTGTAGCGCATGCCGAGCGTGCCCATGCTGATGCCATCGGTTACAGTGATGGTATTGAAGTAAACGGGTTTGCCACCTGCTTCGGCTACGCCCTTGCGGGCATGGTCGCTGAGGTCGCCGAGGTGGACATTGCACGGCGTCATGTCGCTGGCGTTGGAGACGACGGCGATCTGGGGTTTTTGAAAGTCTTCGTCGGTGAAGCCGACCGCGCGCAGCATGGAGCGGGCGGGGGCGCGGTCGTTGCCATCAACGACGACAGAAGAGTGGGGGCGGGGGAACGAGGCGGAGTTCGTTTGGCACATGGAGGGAAAAGGTTCGGAAGCAACCAGCCCGGCAGGGTGCGGGCAAGCCTTGGTGACGAGGGTGAAGTAAATGAAGCGATGGAGGGGAACGTCGAGTTTGCGTGTGTTTGCCCTCGCCTCGCGCGGGGCGCGGTGACTTTGCTCCCATCCGACGATCTTCGCCGACCCGCATGGCCCATTGGTTAAAACGTAAACTCAACGCTTTCGAGCAGTTCACCATTGATGTGATTTTTGGCCGCCGCGAAGGCGTGGGGCCGACCTTGTTTGCGGGGTTTCTGCACGGGCTTTCCTGGCTTTTTAGCGGTGTGGTGCAGGCACGGGTCTGGCTGTATCGGAAGCGTATTTTGCACGACCAGCCGCTGGGTTGCCTGGTGGTGGTGGTGGGGAATTTGACCGTCGGTGGCACGGGCAAGACGCCGGTGGTGGAGATGCTGGCCCGAGCTTTGCGGGATCGCGGACGAAAAGTCGCCATCCTGTCGCGCGGCTATCGGAGCAAGGCTCCACCGGCGTGGAAAAAGGCGCTCTGGTGGTTTACCCACACCAGCGCCCCGCCGCCGCGCATCGTCAGTGACGGGCAGGACGTTTTGCTCGATTCGGAAAAAGCCGGGGACGAGCCGTATATGTTGGCGCGCAATTTGCCGGGCGTGGTCGTGCTGGTGGACAAGGACCGGGTGAAGGCAGGGGTTTTTGCCATCAAACGCTTCCGTTGCGACACGCTGATTCTCGACGACGGATTCCAATATCTACCGCTGAAGGGGCGATTGAACTTGTTGCTGGTGGACAAGACCAACCCCTTCGGAAACGGCCAGCTCCTGCCGCGCGGCATCTTGCGCGAGCCGATCAAGCATTTGAAACGCGCAAGTTATGTTTTTCTGACCAAGTCGGATGGGCGGCGTGATCCCGAGCTCGAGGATCTTATCCAGCGGCATAATCCCGGTGTACACATGATCGAGTGCGCCCACCGTCCGCAGTATTTGCAGCGGCTCGGGGGCGACGAGCGAAGGGCCTTGATTGATTTGCAAGGCAAGCGGGTAGGGGCGTTTTCCGGCATCGCGGTGCCGGAGAGTTTCGAGGCCTTCGTGCGTGATCTCGGCGGACGCATTGAGTTTACCCGGCGCTTTCTGGATCACTATCGTTTTTCCTATGAGGACTTTGTGGAGATTTTCTCCGAGGCGCTGGCGCGCAAGGTGGAGTATATCGTGACCACTGAGAAGGATGCGGTGCGCATTCCGGAGGGCATGCCCTGTCCGGTGCCGATTTTTTATCTGCGCTTGGAGATTGAGATTCTGCGCGGGGCGAACGGATTCGACGACGCGGTGGGTCGTATCTGTTTTCCCGTTACGGGAGCGCTGCCTGCGACGGAGGCGGCAGGATCGGCCGCGAGTTGAGCTAAATTGGGTTTACGCGAGCGGTTTTCGCCCTTGCGAGCGGGCGGCGGGTGATTGTCTTTAGTCCACCTTTTCACCTGATGCTCTCCGATACTCGTTTTGATCAACTTGCCGCCGGACTATCCGGCTTTTCCTGCGACCTGCAAAAAGGCGAACGTATACTTATCGACGCCTTTGACGTGCCCGATGCCATGGTCATTTCCCTGGTGCGTGCTGCCCGGAGCCGAGGAGCGTTCCCCATCGTGCAGATTCATCGGGCCCGCATCACCCGCGAGTTGATGCTGCACGCCGAGGAGGCGCAATTCGCGCCGCAAGCGGAGGTCGAGTTGAAGCGCATGCAGAAAATGGATGCCTACATCGCGCTGCGTGGCTCGGACAATATCTTTGAGTCTTCGGATGTGCCCTCGGCACGCGTGCAACTCTACGCCCGTTTGATGAAGCCGGTGCTCGACCACCGGGTTAACAAAACCAAGTGGGTCGTGCTGCGTTGGCCAACCTCCGCCATGGCCCAGCAGGCAGGTATGAGCACCGAGGCCTTTGAGGATTTTTACTTCCGCGTTTGCACCTTGGATTACGCGCGAATGATTCCCGGTATGAAGGCACTCAAGGCGCTGATGGAAAAGACCGACCGGGTGCAGATCAAAGGCCCTGGCACGGATCTGACCTTTTCGATCAAGGGCATCGGGGCGCGTGAGTGCGGCGGCCAGCGCAATATCCCTGACGGCGAGGTTTTTTCCTGTCCGGTGAAGGATTCGGTGGAGGGCGTTATCCAATACAACACCCCCTCGGTTTACCTCGGCACTTCGTTTGAAAACATCCGTCTAGTCTTCAACAAGGGGCGCATCGTTGAAGCCACGTCCAACAATACCAAGCGCCTTAACGAGATACTGGATAGCGATGCCGGATCGCGTTATGTGGGTGAGTTCGCGTTGGGTTTTAACCCCCATATTCGCGAGCCGATGCGAGATATTCTCTTCGATGAAAAAATCGCCGGCTCCTTTCACTTCACTCCAGGCCAAGCCTATGAGGGTGTGGGCAACGGCAACAAGAGCCAGGTGCACTGGGACATGGTCAATATCCAGCGTCCGGAATACGGCGGCGGTGAGGTCTGGTTCGACGGCAAACTCGTTCGCAAGGACGGTATATTCGTGCCCAAGACCCTGCATAAGTTGAATTCAGAGTATTTGCTGGGTGTATAGTTTAATACACTCCAAGCCTTAGTCGCTGGCCTGCAACCTTTTGCCCGGTGCAGGCCGCTTAATTTCACGGCACGGCCAAAAAATCAGCGACCACCGTAGAGCTTTGCGCCGAGGCTACCAATTGCCTTGGGTGCGAAAGGCGAGCGGGCGATGGCCGGCTTGGCAGGTTGGGAGCCGGTCTTGCCAGTGGATGAGGGATGGCTTGCCTCTTTGGCCGCAGCAGCAGCTAAACGTGCGGCGGTAGAGGGGTGGGTTTTCGCCGGAACGGAAGCGGTGGTGCGGTTGGAGCTTGGCGCAGACTTTTCGATCTCGCCGGTGCGTGAGGAGATAAACTCGCGAATGATTTCCTCTCGGGCGCGTTGCTTGTCTTCGATTTCAATTTCCTCGGAGGTGCGCTGCTCTTCCAGCTCGGTAATGGCTTTACGCATTTTGGATAGAGCCAGGTTTTGAAGCTGGCGCACGCGTTCGCGGGTTACGCGGAACTTGGCACCGACTTCTTCGAGGGTGAGTTCGTCACGGTTATCCAGACCGAAACGGTAACGGATGATCTCTGCTTCGCGAGGGTCGAGAGAGTTTACCAAGCTGCTAAGCGCGGCGTTCTGAGATGTGTCGCGCAGTTGCTCGAAGGGGCTGGCGGCGTTTTCGTCGCCGACGATTTCGCCAAAGGTGGTGGAGTCGCCGTCTTCCCCGATGGGGGCGTCGAGAGAGGCGGGGCGAACGCTGACCGATTTAAGATGGGCCACTTTGCTGGTGGGAACCTGGAGCTCGATGGCGATTTCCTCGTCGGTGGGTTCGCGTCCTAGTTCTTCGGTGAGGGCCATGGCGGTGCGCCGCATTTTCGAGATTTTATCCACCAAGTGAACCGGGAGGCGGATGGTTTTCGACTGGTTGGCGAGAGCGCGTTTGATGGACTGCTTGATCCACCAAGCGGCGTAGGTGGAGAGCTTACCGCCCTTGTCCGGGTCGAAGCGCTCAACGGCCTTGATCAGACCTATGTTTCCCTCGCTGATGAGGTCGAGCAAGGGCAGACCGAAATCCTTGTAATCCATGGCAATCTTCACCACCAGCCGTAGATTTGCCGAGATCATGTGATCGCGTGCCGCCTTGTCGCCCTTGAGGATGCGTTTAGCCAAGCGAACCTCCTCGTCGATGGTGAGGAGCGGGGTTTTGCCTATTTCCTGCAGGTAAAGCTGGAGGTTATTGCGTTCCGGGGTTTCGGAAGGGGCGGCAGTCGCGCGCGCTGGCTCCAGAAACGAAGGCACGGAATCGACGGCCATGGCGTTGTTGGTCGAACCACTGGTCTCGCTGGAATAGGTGTTTGCAGACATTTTATTGGGAATTGAAGTGTGGTCTAATTAGAATTTTTCGAGCCAACTGCTTTGAATTAACCGACCTATGTTCTGAGTCGCTTTACCGGAATTGGTTCCAGATTTTCTCTGAGCTTAATCTTGATTGGGCGCTGACGGAACCAAGGCGAAACCTGAGTCTACTTGTCTCAGTTATGAGCTAGAACTGGGCGATATATGTCAAAATAGCCTTCGGCTTACGTCTAAAGTCCAGGGTCTGCTGGTAATGCCTGTGCCATTACCACCTTAGAGCCTTTCGGCGGCTGGGTTGCCAAGTAACACTTGAGCAACGCAAGGAGTTTTGCCCACGCTGAAGGGGATGTCTTCTCGATTTCCGCCGTGCCCGTTCTTGCCCGAGCCCTCGGCTGCCATGACCGCGAGTGCGCTCTCCGCGCATGGGAACGAGCGAGGTGGGGCGTTTTATCTCACCGCGCTGACATATGGGCATTTTCTTTGGCGACAAGGATTTGCGGCCCGTTCGGTGCTTTCGCTGGATCGTGCACTGGGGGCGGATTTGCGGGGTGGGGAACCCGAGTTGCGTGCATGGCCCTTGCCCTACGCGGCGCAGGCGTGGTTGCTTCGAAACACCCCTTCCGATGTCTTTATCGGGAATCCCCGCGTGCACTTTCAGCATCTGGCCGACCGCATGAACGAGCCCCGCCGCGAGCAGCGGCGCTGGCGCATCTGGGCCTGCTGGGCGCTATGCCGCGTGGTGTGTCCGGACTTACCCGCTGATCCTAAACACATCGTTACCGAACCTACCTTTGACGAAATCAGTCTCCGCTTAACTCAGTATGGTATCGAGGGAGAGCAAGAGATCTGGGCCGCAGTCCTAGCTGAGATGTCTAAGGCGTCGGGTTAAAAACGCATCACCATGTTTTAAGTTAGACCGTGGATCAGCCGGGTCGGAGTGGAGATTAGGGGTGTAGCATTTCGTAGTTAATGATTATTCCATGAAAATGCGCATAGGATCGAACATCGACCCACGCCGCTTCCGTCTAATCGTAGCTTTAAGTGCGTTAGCTAAACGCCTGCTCCTTCAGGTCACGTTAGCCGTAATGGTGTCATGTTTTGCCGTCTCTTTTTCCGCCGCTGCTGAGCTCACGGTGTTCGCCGCCGCCAGCCTCGCTGATTCGATTGAGGCGCTCTCTCCGCTCTATGCCAAAGCCTCCGGTAACACCGTTCGTTTCAACATCGGGGGTTCCGGTACTCTTGCCCGCCAGATCAAAGAGGGGGCTCCCGCCGATGTCTTTCTGTCGGCCGATGAACTTCGACTGGACCAGCTCGACCGCGATGGACTACTTCTGCCGGGCACTCGTCGCACGCTGCTGGCCAATACCCTCGTGCTTGTCGTCGCAGCCGACAATACCACGATTGCCACGCTCGACGACCTGTCCCTGCCCGCAGTGCGCCACCTCGCTTTCGGTGAACCCGCCACGGTCCCTGTCGGCACTTATGCCAAGACTTACCTAGCTGGATTGAGCCGCTGGGAGCCGTTGCAAGCGAAGGCGGTGTTTTTGGAAAACGTGCGTGCCGTGCTCTCCGCCGTCGAGGCAGGCAACGCCGATGCGGGTTTCGTGTACAAGACCGACGCTCTGCGCTCCAAAAAAAACGCGCATCGCCCTTGAGATTCCCCGGTGTGAGGGCCCGTCCATTACGTATCCCGCAGCCGTGATCAAGACCGCCAAATCTGCCGATGCCGCCAAGGGTTTCATCCTTCGGCTCGCAACGTCCGAGGCACAATCTGTGTTCGCGAAGCACGGTTTCCTGCCTCCAAAGTAAGGGCGCATGTCCGCTGATCTTCTGCGCATCACGCTGTTTACCCTCGGGGTAGCGACGCTTGCCACCTTGGTGATTCTTCCTCCCAGGGTGGCCCTTGTCTGGCTGCTGGCCCGTCGCGTCTGGCCGGGCAAAGCCGTGGTCGAAACCCTGGTCGCACTGCCCTTGGTTATTCCCCCGGTCGCCACCGGACTTATCTTGTTAAAACTTTTTGGACGGCGCGGGCCCATCGGACAGGCGCTGGAAAAAATGCTCGGCATCGAGATCGTTTTCACTTGGAAGGCCGTGGTGCTCGCCACTGCCGTCATGTAGTTTCCACTACTCGTGCGCACGGCTCGCGTGGCCGTCGAGGAGGTGAATCTGCGGCTCGAAGCTGTTGCTCGCACACTGGGCGCAGGTCCCTGGCGCGTGTTTTTTACCATTTCGCTGCCCCTGGCCGCTCGCGGGCTCGCTGCCGGAGCACTACTCGCGTTTGCCCGTGCGCTGGGCGAATTCGGCGCCACCATGATGATCGCGGGCTACTTCGTCGGCGACACGGCCACGCTTTCTCTTGGTATTTATCACTTGGTGCAACTGGGCCGCGACGAGGAGGCTTTCGTGTTGCTGGGCGTTTCCGTGCTGCTCGCTTACGGCGCGGTATTTGCGGGTGAACACCTGCTCCGCCGCACGTCTCGCACCCTATGATCACGATCGAAAATCTTTCCTGGTCCGCTGGGGCGTTTTCTCTGGTAATGGAGGTTCGCCTAGCGCGGCGCGTCACAGGGCTCTACGGCGTCTCCGGATCAGGCAAAACCACGTTTTGGGAACTGGTTGCCGGGCTTCGACGTCCCAGCACCGGCGTTATACGGATGGATGCGAATACCTTTGTAGATTGCGCCGCCCGCATCCACCTCCCTCCCGAGGGCCGGCACATCGGCTACGTGCCGCAGGATGGAGCACTTTTTCCCCATTTGAACGTCGCGCAAAATCTACGCTACGGCCTGCCCCGCGCCCGCGCCGCTTTGACCAATACCGCCGAAGCTGACTCACGTTTTGCCTTTGAGCATATCTGCGACTTGCTCGGCATCACCGGGCTCCTAGCGGCAAGGATTGCGGGGCTTTTGGGTGGCGAACGCCAGCGAATCGCGCTGGCCCGCGCCTTGTTATCACACCCCAGACTGTTGCTGCTGGATGAGCCTATCGCCGGTCTCGATGCGGAGCGCAAAGCCGCGATTCTGCCCTACTTGCGCCGGGTGCGAGACGAGTTCGAACTCCCTATGCTCTACGTGAGTCATGCCGCTGAGGAACTGGTCGCGCTTTGCGACGACGTGCTTGTGCTCGCCGGAGGGCGTCTCGTTGCCCAAGGTTCGCCCGAAAGGGTATTCCAGCGCCACGATGCGATAGCTTACAGCCTGCGCGCCTGAGCGAATCCTAGGAGCCGATATCATCTGAAACTCAGGGTGTCTTTTCCTTTTAACTTCGCGAAAAGGCCTTGTTTTCAAGATTGCGCGAAGACGGGGGCGGCGGACTTACTCAGCGTTTTTCCGCGCATGGCGTTTAATCTCAAACTGGTTCTTAAGGCCCTGCTTTTTTCTTCGAGCCAACCGCTCACGATTAAAGACATCCAAACCGTATTTGCGCGTTATCACGAACAGACCCTGCGGCCGGGGGCGGAGTTGTCCTTTGAGCCCGGTGCGAACGCACTCGCCGGCACAGAGCTGGAGGCTGGCGCGGTGGAGGCGGGCGCGTTGACGCCGGTAGATGTTGAACCTGAAGAGCTGGTCGCGCCCTTGGATGATGAACTCTATTCCGAGGTGCCTTCTCTGGTTACGGCCACGCAGATTCGCGAGGCGATGGAGCAGCTCGCAGCCGAGTTAAAGGGGCAGAACGACATCTACTTGATGGTGGAGGGAGCGCAAGGCTACCGCCTCGTGATCCATCCGCGTTTCGCCAAATGGATACGCACCCAGCGCGACGAACCGCCACCGGTGAAGTTAACTCCCTCCGCGTTGGAGACATTGGCGGTGGTCGCCTACCGGCAACCGGTGACTCGCTCCGAAATCGAGGCGATTCGAGGCGTCGCGGTGGAGAACGTGCTGAACAAGTTACTCGAGCGTGAGTTGATTTACGTGGTGGGTCGGGCCGATCTACCCGGGCGCCCCATTCAATATGGGACAACCGACAAGTTTCTGGAGTTCGTGGGCATAAAGTCGCTCATCGAGCTGCCTTCCTCGGATGTGCTGTCGCCGCGCCAGATCGACGAATGGCTGAACCGCTCCGTCAATGTCACCCCGCCGGCAGATGCCGAGATGGGGCTGCCTCTGGAGGCCGGAGAGGGAGATTCTCCTTCTTTTAACCCGGTGGAAATCGCCGGCCCGGTCGCTGCTGAAGCAACGCCCAGTACACTGGCGGCCGATGGTGAGTCGCCGAGCTTGCCTGAGGATGTTGCATTGAACCCAAAGTCCGTTGCTGAGTAATTTTTACCGATAACACGTATGTCCGCCGACCCCCTGCAGCCCATCCGCGAAGGTATTGACCGGCTTGATCGCGAGCTTGTGCGAATCCTGAATGAACGTCTCACCCTGGCTTGCGAGATAGGCCGACTTAAACGCAGTGCTGGTGGCCAGATTTATGTGCCTGAGCGTGAAGACGCGGTTTTCCGCAAGGTGAGCGCGCTCAATAGCGGACCGATCAAACAAGAGGCTTTGCACGCGATTTATCGCGAAATCATGTCGGCGGCCATCGCCTTGGAGAAGCCTCTGCAAATCGCCTATCTCGGGCCTGAGGCGACCTATACCCACGCCGCCGCGATCAAAAAATTTGGCGCGAGCGTGGCGTATCACCCCATCGCCACCATCGGCGATATTTTCACTGCGGTGGAGAAAGGGGAGGCGGATTACGGCATCATCCCCATTGAAAACTCCACCGAGGGTTCGGTGCGGGAGGCCTTGGATGGTTTTGTGGAGAGCGATTTAAAGGCCGTGGCGCAGATTTATCTGGAGATAAATCACGCGCTGATTTCGTCCACCCCGCTGGAGAAAATTGAAAAGGTTTACTCCAAAGATCAGGCGCTGGCGCAGTGCCGGGCGTGGTTGCAGCGGCATTTGCCACACGCCCAGTTGATCGAGACCGCGAGTACTGCGCGGGCGGTGGAAATCGCCCGTGCCGAGCCAGGCGCGGCGGCGATCGCGGCCGAGCTGGCTGCGCAGGTTCAGGGAGTCCCGGTGCTGGCGCGGAACATTCAGGATCGGAACGACAATACCACCCGCTTTTTTGTGATCGGTAAAAAAGCCTCCGGTGCGGTCGGCGGCGGACGTGATATGACCAGTCTGGTGATTTCGCTGGGTGAAGCGGCGGCGGCCAATTCCGGAGCCTTGATGCGCATGCTTACACCGTTCGGGCAGCGCGGGTTGAATCTTTCCAAAGTGGAATCGCGCCCGAGTAAACGGCGTCCCTGGGATTACTTGTTCTTCATCGACATCTCGGGGCACTATGAAGACGCGCCCGTGCAAGAGGCGGTAACCGAGCTGCGGGCGTTTTGCCCCTTGGTCAAATGGCTGGGCAGCTACCCCAGTGTGAGTTGAGCTGCGGCTAGCGCTTGTAGTGGAAATAATACCACACCGCGAAAATACCTACCAGGACCAGTCCGGCACCTATCGCGAGCAAGATGCAGCCCCGCTTGGTGGCGGACGGATCGAAGCGATCCGCCGTGCTGTAGGAGGCGATGATTTGATCGGCTTTTTGGTTGGCTAAGGAGACCGAATCTTCGGCGCCTACGGCAAGGGCGGGCGTGGGTGTTTCAGTAAAGGACACCTGAGCCTTTTCATTGCCGCCCGGACCGATGCTGACGTTGGCCGCCGTTAAACCGCTTGAAGGGGGGATTGCGGTTGTTTGCGTGTCAGGGGTCTCACCGTGGGCGGATGCGATTTCCGCATCGAGCCAGGCGAGATGTTGAGAGAGCAGGGCGCGCTGCCGAAGCAGGGTGGAGAGACGGTCAGGGGGCATGGTGGGGTAGGAGAAAATTCAGCCGCTTATTGGCTCATGGTCAATGCCGCCAATGCAGGCTGGTCCAAACCCAAGCGTGCGAAATTCGGGCACAAAAAAAGCGCCGAACCCATGAGGAATCGGCGCTTTAAGAGATGGGAAGCGGGCGGTTTAGACCACGGCCACGCGGCGGCGGGCTTTATCGAACTTCACCACGCCATCCTTGAGGGCGAAGAGGGTCCAGTCGCGGCCGGTGCCGACATTGTCGCCAGCGTGCAGCTTGGAGCCGCATTGACGCACGATGATGTTACCGGCGATGACGGCTTGGTCGCCGAACTTCTTGACGCCGCGACGCTTGCTATGGCTCTCGCGGCCGTTGGTTGTTGATCCTGCACCTTTTTTATGGGCCATGACTTAGGTCTCCTATTAGGGTTGTGGTTGTAAAGAGGACGTGGGGCTTAGGCCGAGATGGTCTCGATCTTGATGACGGAGAGCTCCTGGCGGTGGCCGCGCTTGCGCTGCATGCCCTTGCGCTTGCGCTTTTTAAACACGATGACTTTGTCGCCGCGTTTGTTTTCGAGGATCTTGGCGGTGACTTTAGCACCGGCGAGGGTGGGCGTGCCGACTTTGAAGGATACGCCTTCACCGGAAGAGAGCACCTCAGTGATCTCGACGATGGAGCCGGCCTCGGTGTTCGGGTAACGGTTAACGAAAAGGACGTCGCCTTCGGTGACGGCGAACTGCTGACCCTGAGTTTTGATGGTCGCTTTCATGGAAATAAAGGCGAGAAGACAGAGTTTCATGTGAACGCGTGCAAGGACAATCTCAGATAAAAAAGCAGGAATTTTCACGTGGCAGTCTGCACCGTCTTTTGCAGAGTGAGTATTATGACCCACCCCGGTTACCCCTTGCGTCGTGCCTTTCAGCTTTTTGGCTTCGGTTTTCTCGCTTGCTCGGGACTAAATTGTTTGGAGGCCCGGATAGGCGACAACATCGATCAGATGAATGGCCGTATGCTTCAGCCTTCCATCGGTAAATTTTTTAGCTGGCCCAAGGATATGGATGAACGGGCAAAGGAACGGGCCTTAAAGGAAAATCCCCTCTATCCTTTTGCGTCCCTTTTGCCGACGGCGGAAGATGATTGGCGCGAGCAAATTTACTGGAAGAGCGCTATGAGCAAGCAGTTGAGTAACGAAGATGGCTGGCGGGTACACGTCTATTTTCTTCGCGGAAGCTCGGTTTTGGAGTGTTACCGCCGGGTGGGAAACTCGCTGAACGAATTTGAAATCAACGCCCTTCTTGCGCGAGTGCGCGGTAATCAAACGTGGCGGAAAATACCTCGAAAAGAAAATGGAGAAACCGTGCTGGGGTTTGAATACGAGTTAGGCGAAAACGGCCAGGAAAGCTTACGTGCGCGGCGTCAAGGCGACTGGTTTATAATCTACCATAAACGTCTGGATGACCTTCTAGTGGCTCGCAAAGCCAAGTGGGACGCCTTGGAAGAAAAGCGTAAGGCCGAAGAACGCGCCATTCACGAGAAAACGGCCCCGGTTAGTGTAGATGGTTTCTGAGTCGAAACCCTGCGGCGGGCAATGCGACTGTCGAGGCACTGTGACAGGCGCCCCGCCGCAGCATGCAACTTACCGATTTAACGCCCGGCTTAACGCACGATTACGTTCCAACGCAGAGAATTGCGTGTGCCAGCCAGGGTGATGATGTGCTCACCCGGGTTGAGTAAGCCCGGGGGCAAGGTGAGTAACACTGTGCTATTCCTCGTGCGGATTTTGAGTTCTCCGGGCACGGGCTCGAAGGTGGGCACGATCACGACCGAGCCGTTGTGAATGTAGATCTCCGCCCCGCCAAGTTGTTCGTGGTCGGATTCCAGTTTGGCGGTGAATTGAACCCGGGTAGGCATCAATGCGGTGATCTCGGCCGGCGCGAGCAGATCTTGGTAGTCGGCCGGCAGGCGCGGTATCTCGACCAGAGTCTGGCCAAGTGGATCAGGCAGGCCACCGGGCAGTGACGTGGCTTTTGCAGCGGAACCGCGGGTGATTTCTTTCGCGGGCAGGGCTGGGAAGGGCCGCTCGGCACGAAGGTTCGATCTGACGTAGCCAGCCTCGATCAGGCGCTTCACGTTCGCCTGATTCTTCATATCTGCGTACGGCTCGAAGGGTTTTTCGGGTTTGCGGTATTTGAAGGTGATATAGGTGTACGGCACCAAAAAGAGGATGATCGATGCGACGACCCAACGCATGGGCCAGGGTTTACGGGAAGCGGCGGCGGACATAGTGAGTTTAAAATCGTCCTATGACGCGGGACTAAGGGCCAATGACGAGCGGAGAATGCACACTTAGACTGGGAAATACGATTGCGAGGGCGGGGCGCGCGGGTTTGGTAACGCGACTCAACGCATGAAACGCTGGTCCCACTATTTTGTCCCTACGCTCAAGGAAAGCCCCGCCGACGCCGAGATCGCCTCGCATAAGCTCTTGGTTCGCGCCGGGCTGGTGCGCAAGTTAAGCGGCGGTCTTTATACGTTCATGCCGCTCGGTCTGCGCGTCATGCAAAAGCTCACCGCGATTTGTCGCGAAGAACTGGAGCGCGAGCAGCCTGCCCATGGCCGGGCCGGGGCGATCGAGCTCTGGATGCCCCATATCCATCCGGTGGAACTCTGGGAGCAGGGGCCTCGCTGGGCCGCCGCTCGCGAGATCATGTTTCGCACCGACCACGCAGGCGCGGGTAAGGGGCGGGCCAAGGAGCCGGAGTTTGTGCTCGGGCCGACGCATGAGGAGATCATCACGCCGCTCGTAAAACAGGAGATCACCAGCTACCGGGATCTGCCGAAAAATTTTTATCAAATCGCGACCAAGTTCCGTAACGAAATCCGTCCCCGCTACGGGCTGATGCGAGCGCGCGAGTTCGTGATGATGGACGCCTACTCGTTCGATGCCGACGATGCCGGCGCAGTGAAGAGCTACCTCGCGATGAAGGCTTCCTACGAGGCGTTTTTCAAACGCATCGGCGTCAAGGCCATCGCGGTCGAGGCCGATACCGGCGTGATGGGCGGCAGTTATTCCCACGAGTTCATGGTGCCGGCCGAGATCGGCGACGATGACGTGATCTACTCCGATGCCGGCTACGCGGCCAATCGCGAGAAGGCCTCGAGTGCGCTCGTACCTCAGGACCTCGTCGACGCCGCTCCTCAGGGCGAGGTGGAGAAATTCGCCACTCCGGGTGTCGTAACCATTGCCCAGTTGGGGGCGGCGCCGTATTCCATATCTGGTGACAGCCAGTTCAAGACCCTCGTTTACATGGGCGACGGCAAGCCCTTCCTGGTTATTCTGCGTGGCAACGATGAATTGGAGGAGGCCAAGCTGGGTTCGCTCGGGTTCACTCTTTTCCGCCCGGCCACGGCCGAGGAGATCGAGCCTGTGCTCGGGGCCAAACCCGGTTCGCTGGGCGCGGTCAAGGGCACGATCAAAGCCCCCGCCACCTTGGTCGGCGTGTATGCGGATAATGCCATCCGTCTGATCGGCAACGGCGTGACCGGCGCCAATGAAGACGGCTTCCACCTGAAGAACGTCAATGTGAGCCGGGATCTCGCCATCACGAAGTTTGGCGATTTCCGCCGCGTGCGCACCGGCGAGCCCTGCCCGGTATCCGGTTTACCCTTGCAGTCAAAGCGAGGCATCGAGGTCGGCCATATTTTCAAACTCGGCACAAAATACTCCGAGAAATTCGGCGCGGTCTACACCGACGATCAGAAGCAGTCCCACCCCATGGTCATGGGCTGTTATGGAATCGGCGTCAGCCGCACGATGCAGGCGATTATCGAGCAGAGCCACGATGCCGACGGCATCATCTGGCCCTGGGCAGTCGCGCCATTTCAGGTGCTTATCTGCCTGCTGGATCCCAAGCTTCCCGAGGCTTTGGAAATGGCGGAAAAACTCGCCTCTGCCGCCGAACTGGCCGGGGCCGATGTGCTGCTTGATGATCGTGAGGAGCGTCCGGGCGTGAAATTCAAGGACGCCGATTTGATCGGCATCCCGTTGCGCATCGTTATCGGCGGCAAGGGGCTGAAGGACGGTGTTATCGAACTGAAGCCCAGGGCGTCCAAGGAAGTGCAAAAAATCGCGGTGGCCGATGCGCCCGCCAAAGTGGCCGAATTGGTGCGTGCACACGCGCAAGGGGTGTCTGCCTGATGCCGGTGACGCTGCCAGTCTTGCTGCCTGGGCGTACTCCTCTGCGCGAAGCGGCCGCGCGTCCCGATATCGCTCCGCACGAGGTGGTGGATACCGATACGGTCCTTTCGCCTCACGGGCCTTGGCGCGTGGTCGTGTTGAACGATCCGGTAAATACGATGAGCTATGTCGTGCTGGTGTTTCGCAAGGTTTTCGGTTTTTCCGAGACCCTCGCTCGTAAACACATGATGGAAGTTCATGAGCGCGGACGCTCGGTGGTCTGGTCCGGTCTGCGTGAGCAGGCCGAGCTGTACGCCTTCGCGTTGCAGCAATGGCATCTGACGGCGGTACTCGAATCCGATGAAACGCATTGAAGTAAAACTCAGCTTACCGGTCGTGGCCCCGTTGCTCGATTTAATGAAGGCTTCCAGCGATGTGCTCGAAGCCCAGATCGCCGCACCGTTAACGCTGGAGGATATCGATGCCGATTTTCGCGACGAGTGGAAGGCCGAGTTACTCAAGGGCCAGCACGATGAACTGCATGCGCTGATGGGGTTGTTTAACAGCGAGTTTTTCGTGAACGGCGTGGTGGCGTTTGACGAGGATAACGCCGAGGTCATCGTCCGGGCCTGTTCCGCGCTGCGCCTGCGCCTGCGCCGGCATGATTTGAAGGTGCTGGATGATGAGCAGTTGGAGAGCGGCAGCGTCGATTTGGAGGACATCACCGTGCCGCTGCAAAAACCCTACATGTGTTATGTATTTCTCGGCACCATACAAGAGTTGGTGATTCAACATTTGGACGGCGCGATTTTACGCGGGCCCGAAACGGACAAGTCTGCGGCGGATGAAAAAGACGAGACCGACGAAGGCGAGGCTGGCGGCAGATTCGACGACAAGATCGACTAAACCCGAAAGCGGGTTTCGCCTCGTGAAGGTAATCTGCGAACACTGCGCGCTGCCCTTTTCGGTTACGCGTCTCGCGCCGGGAAGACCGGTTTACTGTTGTTCGGGGTGCGCACTGGCGGCCCGGGTGCCGGTGGATGCGCAGGGGCAGTTTCCGGTCAATGCGGCGTTGGGCGCCGCGCTTACTCTGGCCTTTGTTGGTTTTAATCAGGTGCTGTTCTGGTTGCTTTCCACGCTGTTGGCCAGAGAAGCGGATTCTTGGGTGAATGCCGTGCGCTTCGGGTGGGCTTCGCTTTGCACCGCAGGGATGTTTTGGGTGGTCGTGGCGGCCACGCAGTGGCGACTTGGGGCCCGCAGCGGGGCGGACACGATGGTTTTGTTCTTAAGCGGTTCTGGTATGGTAACCGGTCTGCTTAACACGTCCCCGGCGTATGCGGCGCTGGCCAATCTGGTGCTGGCGGCTTGGTCGCTACGCGGGCTACGCCGGAAGCGACTGCCCGTAGTTTGAAACACGTTTAAGCCGGATATGCTTTGTTTGAGCCTAAGCCGTATGAACACGGCCGGGCTTAGCGCAGGAAGGGGGCTTACTCCAAAAACGTTTCCTGGCGGCCGGCGCTTTGGGGCGGTTTGGAAGAGGCGCGCTGGGCGGCGACTTCCTCCGGAGTGAGGTTCAGGTGACGCGGCGGCCGGACCACGCGTGCCGCCACCGCGCTTTCGCGGTCGGCCACGATTCGGTCGCAAAGCGAGTGGATTTGCAGACGCAGCCAAAGCGCCGTGCTGCTCTCGGGGCGATAGTCAGCCGGGCCGTAGTGGTCGATGCGGCCGGAGGAGCGCAGGCGGTCGTTTTGCGCAAATTCGTCCGAACGTGCCGGGTTGTAAACGCCGTAGGCCAGGCCGCCGCCTTTCTTGGTAACGGAAAAGCTGGGGACATCGCTGGGACCATCGGCGATGTAGATCATGTTCTGAAAAGGGATGCGGCGATCCTCGGGCGCGATGTTGGCGTTCACGTCGAGGGCGGAGTCCTTGTTGGTGCCCTTGTTTATCTCGAAGAGGGCGCGGGTCTTGGTGGTGTTGTCGATCACGAGCCCGATCTGGGCGAGCTCGGCCTCGGCCTCGATTTCCAGATTACCCTGTTCGAGGAAGCCGGGCTGGAGCGGATTTTCCACGAAGCCGCAGCCCCAAATCCCGTCCACGTAGGGCGCGATCTTGCTGCCGCGTATCATCTCGGCCAGCCCGGTGCTAACGATGTAGTGTTCGAGGCGGATGTCGTGTTTCCGGTAGGCTTCCTTTTCGGCGACGTAGCCCTGGGCGATGCGGAAAAAGTCGGGAAGGCCCGGGTAAAACTGAATATCTGCGCCGCACTCGCGCAGCACCTTGTTGCTGAGCTTGGGCATGCGGCCGGCCAGCACGTAGGTGAGCAGGTGGTTGAGGTAGGCTATCTCGGAGGAGAGCTGGTAGCCGCGACGTTGGTAGTGGGAGACGAGGTTGTTGGTCTCGTTCCAGAATACGGCCTCGTCCACCCCGTAGCGCCGAAAAAGCGGCGACTGCATGTATTCAGGGATAAGGGTCTTGTCGAAGTCCCAGATGCAGGCGATGATGTTCTGTGTGAAAAGAGTCTTGGCCATGGCGGATCAGCACCTTTAGCGCGGACCAGATTTTGGTCCGTGCGCGGAGCCTTTTCTTAAAGCAAGGCCCGCCGAGCCCCGCGCGCAATGCGCAAACCGTCTCGCCCGCCGGTTCTTGCCGGGCTCCTCAGCCTCTTTCCCCTTTTTCTCCATGGTTACGCTTCCCGATATCACTCCTTTTCGCCGCCGCCTCGATGAACTCGATGCGCAGATACGCTCGCCTTCGTTCTTCACCAACGCCCGCGCCGCCGCCGACGTGACCCGCGAGCACCAGCGCCTCGGCGTCCTTTTGGCCGACCACACAGCCTTGCAGAAAACCCAGGCTGACCTCGCGGAGATGCGCGCCCTACTGCGCGATTCCGGCGGCGACGCCGGTCTGCGCGAACTCGCCGAGGCCGAGGTGCCCGAGTTGGAGAAACGCGCCGAGGACCTGCATGCCACCGTGCTTCGACAGATGATCCCTCCCGAGGCCACGGATTCGCGCAACACCGTGGTCGAAATCCGGGCCGGCACCGGCGGCGAGGAGGCGGCGCTTTTCGCGGCCTCGCTTACTCGCATGTATCAACGTTATTGCGAGGCCCGCCGTTGGACGATCGAGCCCATGGGCAGCTCGCCTTCCGAACGGGGAGGTTTCCGCGAAATCAGCTTTTTGGTGCGAGGTCAGGATGTTTACCGGCAGCTCAAATTTGAGAGCGGGGTACACCGGGTGCAACGAGTGCCCAGCACCGAGGCCAACGGACGCATCCATACCTCAACCGTGACCGTGGCGGTGCTCCCCGAAGCCGAAGAGGTGGACATCCAGATCGATCCGCAGGATTTGGAAATCACCGTGCAACGCGCCAGCGGCCCCGGCGGGCAAGGGGTCAACACCACCGACTCGGCGGTGCGGATTATTCATAAGCCCACCGGGCTCATGGTGTTTTGCGCCGATGGACGTTCGCAGATTAAAAACAAAGCTTCAGCCATGTCGGTGCTGCGCGCCCGCCTGCTTCAGCGCAAACAGGACGAGGAGCAGGCCAAATACGCCGCTCAACGCAAAACCCAGATCGGCACCGGGGACCGCAGCGAACGCATCCGCACTTATAACTTCCCGCAAAGCCGCCTGACCGATCATCGTATCGGACTTACGTTACACAGCCTGGCCCAGGTGATTGAAGGCGCCATCGACCCGGTGATCGAGGCTATGCAAAAGGCCGACATGGAGCGTAAATTGGCCGAGTTGACCGGCCAGCCCTACGATATGAAACGCTCGGCTTCGGCGGGCTCGGATGACGACGAATAAGAGCGTTGGTTTCACAGTGCCAGCGGGCTCCAGCCGCCTGTCGCAAAGCCGGTCCCGCCGTGCGCCACGGGTTCTTCCTGGGGCCGTGGCGACGGGCGGGGTTTAAACCCAAGCGCGCGTCAAGCTTGTCAGGCTGTCAGGATTTTTTCTACGGCGGCGCTCGCGATAATCATTTCCTCCGGCGTGCCGATGGTCAGCCGCGCCCAATCGGTCATCTGCGGGTAGCCTGCGTTGATGACGATGTTTTCGGCCCGCATCTTCTGCGAAAAGTCCTTTGCCGGCATGCCGACATGGAAAAAAACAAAGTTACCTTGGGGCGGGGCGAATTTGCGGCCGAGCTTACCAAGCAAGGTGCAAAATTTATCGCGCTCGGTTTTCAACTTAACGCGGGTTTCTTCGACAAAGCCGGTGTCGCCCAAGCTGGCGGTGGCGGCGAGCACCCCGAGCATATTGACGCGAAATCCGTTTTGCAGCGGATAAGCACCAAAGACCTCTTTGGCGACGGCGACGGGCATCACGCCGTAGCCAAGGCGTTCGCCGGCTAACGCGTAAATTTTTGAGAAGGTGCGGGTGATGATGACGTTGTGGCCTTCCTGGACCAGGCCTACGAGCGTGCTGCCGGCAAAGTCGTCGGCATATTCCAAGTAGGCTTCGTCCACCACGACCGGGCATGTTTTCGCCATCTCGATCACGATCGCGCGCAGTTTGGCGGCGGGGAGCAGGGTGCCGGTGGGATTGTTGGGATTTACGAGGTAAACACAGGTCGTGGCCGGGGTGACTTTGGCCGCCATGGTATCGATGTCGTTGAAGAGATCGGCGGTAAGCGGGACTTCGATCAATTTTGCCCCGCGACGTTTGGCGGCGGTGGCGAAAAAGTTAAAAGTAAAGGCCGAGGTGACGACCTCGCCCTGCTTGGCACCGATCCAGTTGGCGAGACCTTCGAGCACGTCGGCCGAGCCTGTGCCGAGGAAGAGATTGTCCTTGGCCACGCCTTCTTTGGCCGCGATGGCGGCGAGCAGGCGGTCGCTCTCGGTATGCGGGTAGCGGAGCATGCGTTTGGTGTTTTGCATGACCGCCATGATCGCCAGCGGGGAGGGGCCGTAGTTGTTTTCGTTGCTGCCGAGGCGGATCGGTTCAGCGGCGGACGTGCTGCGGCCGGCGTCGCGTTGTTGGGCGTCGGCGCGATTGGGCAGAGCCGAAGTCAGCGCGAGTCCGGCGACCAGCGACCCGGTTTTTTTGATAAAGTTACGACGATTGAGCGCGGAGGTTTTCATTTGATGAAGACCCCGGTAAGCAGTTAACGGGCCGCATCCGGACGCGCGACGGAGGCGAATGAATCTGAAACTGGCGGTTAGAGCGCGAGTCGGGTCCACAATTCTTCGGGAGTGGTTCCGTTCGCGCGCAAAGTGGCGAGAGAGAGGGCGGCGTGGCGTTTGGCCAGTCGGATGCCATGTTCGTCGGTGAGCAGCGGGGCGTGGCAGTAAGCGGGCGCGGGGGCGTCGAGGGCCTCGAACAGGAGCAGTTGGCGAAAGGTGGATCGGATCAGATCCGCGCCTCGCACGACCTCGGTGATGCCGAGGTCTGTGTCGTCCACCGCGCAGGCGAGTTGGTAGCTTGGCAGACCATCTTTGCGCCAGACGAGGAAGTCACCAAAGCTGCGCCCGCAGGTGGCGGTTTGCGGGCCAAGCAGGGCGTCGTCGAAGCGGAGTTCGCGTTTGTCGGGCACACGGAAGCGCCAGTTTAAGGCGAGTCCGGAGGCGTCGAGCGCCGGGAGCGCCTGGTCTGCGGCAGGGCGCCAGGCGGCAGGGTAAAGCGGTTCGTCGTCGGCGGCTTGGCCGGGTTCGATACTTTCGTGAGGGGCGGAAACCGCTTCGGCGAGATCGCGGCGTGAGCGATCGCAAGGGTAGATGAGTCCGGCGTCGTGGAGACGGGCTAGGGCTATTCGGTAAAGCGGAAGGCGTTCGGATTGAGTAATGACAGGGTTTTGCCAGTGGAGGCCGAGCCAGGTGAGGTCTTCGAGCGCGGCGGCGGTGAATTTGGGGCGGCAGCGGTCGAGGTCGAGGTCGTCGATGCGCATGAGCAGGGTGCCGCCCGCAGCCTGGGCACGAGCGGCAGCGAGGGCGAAGGTTCGGGCATGCCCGAGGTGCAGTAATCCGGTGGGTGATGGTGCCAGCCGACCGATGTAAGACGGCTTTGGGGAATCCTGCTTAAGTTGCACTGATTGAGTGGATAAGATAAGGCATCGGACAATGATTGAGTCAGAAGCTCGGACAAAAAAACTTTACAGAGCATTACTTTATAAAAGACGATCACGATGTTGTCATATTTGTGAAAACGCCGAAAAGTTTCTCACTAGGCAAAGGGGTTTAATTATAAAGGATTATTTCAAATAATCCCGGGGGTTTCGTAACGCAATCATCACATTCAGCGGGTTGACGCATTTTTCCCGGTGCGTTGTCATAAGCTGTCTAGCGAATCAGCCTCGGTTTGCCTGACATGTTAGTTTATGGATTTTATTAATTTTAACTCCGAAAAATTCCTGGCGTTCAAATCTCTTTGGATTTGGGGTCTCTTCGCCTCCAGCGTGATCGTGGAGACAGCTTCTTTAGTGGTGGTTTTTTGCTTCGGTGTTAACGTTATACAATGCCTGCCTGATAAAACACGTCTGAATTGCCGGAGCGTATGGCGTTTTCTATAATTAGATTAAATGATCATTGGACAAGCATTATTCTGCATGATTCGTTTTATGGACACCTCGCCTAACGGATTATCGACGCTTCGCAGGGTTTTTATTTATTTATGAAATTTATTAAATTTTTATCTGAAAGGTTAAAGGCACTTAAATCCCCTTGGATCTTGGGGTTTTATATTCCTTGTGCAGTCTTGGCGACGGCTTCTATAGTCGGAACCCTGCATTATACTGGTATTATTAATAAGTCGTTGTCCACCGCTCAAGGCACGACTGGCGTGGCCTCGCGTATTAGTTCATTAGGGGAGCAAATAACTAAGTCTGTACTATTGATTGAGAAGGCCGTTCGTGACGAGCAGCCCGTGTCCAAGCCAGTTTATGAATTGCAAGTCGCGGCTGACCGGCTCGACCAAATCATCAATGCCTTTAATGAAGGTTCCGAAACGGTGGCTCCTGATGGCATGAGGTTTATGCTTGAGGCAGTTTCTGATGAGGCGAATATGGCTGTTTTGCAGGAGATGAATGTAATCTGGGTCGGTATTAAAACCCGGGCCGACGCCGTTGTTCTGGCTTCAGGACCTAAGAAGGCCGTGACAGACGCGATGTCATTCGATCAAAAAACGTTATCTGAAGCAGCTAGTTTCGTGGCTGCTCAACAAACGCGTTTGGCTGAGAGCAGTCTGGCATTCAGCCGGAATTTGGAAAAGCAGTTTACAACCCGGGCATTGCAATTAGAGTTTTATCGTAATACATTAACTATATCGGGCGTTGTTTCTCTATTGGCGCTTCCCGCTGTATTTATCGTTAATCGGGCGAGAAGAGCGCGCAACGCGGCGAACCGTCTGGCTGCTGAGTTGAGTATTAATCAGGGCGAGTTGGAGACGAAATCTCGGGCCTTAGCGGTTGCTAAAGTGGAGACTGATCGAATCATGGAAACGATTCAGGAGGGCTTGATGCTGGTGGATGCGCAAGGAGTGATCGGAGCGCAGCACTCGCGCGAGCTGGAAGTGATTCTTCGCAGTGATAATTTATCCGGAGCGAACCTGCTGCATATCTTGCAACGCTTGCTTTCGGAGAAAATGTATAAAACCACGAAGGATTACTTCGAGCTGCTTTTTGATGCGCGACGCAAGGAAAAGGCGGTAATCAAGGTCAATCCGCTTAGTGATATAGAAGTTAGTTTCGCCAATCCTGAAGGAGGCTTTATTCACCGCCATTTAGGCTTTAGCTTCCGACGGATTATTGAGGGCGATAAGGTGGACCGAGTCTTCGTGGCGGTGCGCGACATCACGGGACAGGTCGAACTGGAAAAACGTTTGCGGGATGCGGAAAAGCTCAAGGAACGCCAGTTGGAGATTCTACTCGGGATTGTACATGCCTCCTCGGAGGATTTGGTGGGCTTTACCGAGTTGGCCGAGCGCGAGTTGAATGCGATTAACGCAGCTTTGCGGGCCGAGGACTTCGCCTCTCCTGTCCCCGATCGTCAGAAGCATCTGCATGAGCGTCTTATGGTGGTGTTTCGCTCCATTCACAACATCAAGGGCAATGCCAGTTTCCTCCGGCTCGAGTACTTCCAGAAAGCGGCTGATGCGTTTGAGACCAAGGTCTCTGAATTGCTGCAACGTCCCATCTTGGGCGGGGACGACTTTTTATCGATCGTAGTGGCGCAGGCAAATTTACGGACAGATCTGAGTGATTTGCTTGAGCTACAAGGCAAGCTCACCGGATTGCGTTCCCAGGGCGGTGTATCCACCGTTTCCGCCAGTCCGGCGGTAAATCAAGAGGGTATGTCGGAAGGGCTGCGTAAACTTGCGCAACAGTTGGCCTCCGAGTTGGGTAAGGAAATCGATTTTCAAGTGGATGCGCATGCAGTTCAGGCAGTAGCGGCTTTCCGTTGCGATCTGGTGCGTGATATTTTGATCCAGTTAATTCGCAACTCTTTGGCGCACGGGATTGAGCTTCCGACCGAACGCGAGGCGGCGGGTAAGCCCCGTGTCGCCCGGCTGTGGTTGCGTGCCGCGCCACGTCGGGATGATGGCTTGGTGGGGCTGGCGTTGCGGGACGACGGTCGAGGCCTTGATATCAAACGGATTCGGGAACGCGCCCGAAGCGCTGGTTTGATTACCGAGGGGATTGATCTACCGGCTGGCGAGCTGGCCCGACTAATCTTTTCCGCTGGTTTTTCCACCGCCGAGAAGGCGGATCTCAATGCCGGTCGTGGCGTTGGATTGGACCTGCTGAAAACCCGTGTTGTCGACGAAATTGGTGGTGAAATCGAAGTCACCACCAGTGCGGGACGTTTTTGTGAGTTTACCTTCCATTTGCCTGAAATCCCTGAACTGAGCGTTGTATGAAACTTCTTATTGTTGATGATTCCCTGATTGTACGTCGCGCCATCGAGCGCACTCTGGCGCGAAGCCGGTTCACCGAGCTAAGGACGGCCAGTAACGGGCGTCTGGCGCTTGAGGAATTTGACCGGTTTCAACCCGATGTGGTTACGATGGATATTACCATGCCTGAGATGGACGGCCTTGCCGCGGTTGATGCTATCATCCGACGCGCCCCCGCCACAATTATTCTCGTCGTATCGGCCCTGGCCGACAAGTCGACTGCGGTGGAGGCGATCAAGCGAGGTGCATCAGGATTTTTGCTCAAGCCCGTCACCGCCCAATCTATTCAAGAAGCCATGGAAGAAGTGCTTACTGATTGAACCACAACTTTCTTTGTTTTGCCACCCGCAGTAACTGACTCCTATGGAAGAAAATATTTTAAAGGTATTTGCCTTAAGCACAGCTCGTTATTTCGACCAAGTCGCTGCTGGCGGAGCGATTCTTGGCACACCCTATCTTCGTGCAGAAGGGGAGCTTGTGGCGCTCGATTATGCCGCGATTATTGGCATCTCCGGTGCCTACCATGGAGGGGTTTATTACACGGCCCCTCACGCAAAACTGGAAAAATTATTACCTATAATCGGCGAGGTAACCCCTGATTCGCAACTATGTGCGGATTTGATTGGTGAGATTGCCAACAGTATCGCCGGCAATGCGCGCGAGCATTTGGGAGCAGGCTTTATGATTTCCCCGCCGTTTGTTTTGACCGGACGTTCCGGGGATGTGCAAACACCCAAAGGCACTCCTTGTTATGTATTACCGGTCACGTGGAATGGCCATGTTTCGCGCGTTCTTGTAACGATTGAATCAGTCGAGAGGGGCGGCACATGAGTCCGGCTGTATCGGTTGAGCGGGATGCGGGTGTGTTTGTGGATATGGTGGCACGCTGCTTTGAAGTGAGTGGCGGGGTCGCCCCCGAGCTTACCCCGGCTTCGCTTGAGTGGTCCATGCCCGAGCCCTTGGACACAACGGGTTACATGGCGGTTTCCGGTAACCTGCATGGGTGGATTGCCCTGAGTCTTTCGGATGAACTGGCGATTGCGTTACTCGAGGTGATGGGTGAGACGCAGCACGATGAAACGGCCTTGCTGGATCTCACGGCGGAGTTGACGGGGGTGATCACGTCCAATGCACGCGAGCATTTCGGTGCTCGACTGCAAGTCCTTCCACCCCAGTCCACCCGGACGCGGGGTTTGCCACCGGGATTCGTGGCTCCGCCGATTTTTTTCAAACTACCGTTTCATTGGCGTGGGGACGAAGCGTTTTTGCTCGTAGCATTCTATTCTTGAAATCCGTACCGCTACCATGAAGAAATCTCCTGTAAAAAACTCTAATCAAGACGCTTACGTTCGCGTTCCGGATTACGAGGCCCGGTTGGACGGTTTGGAGTTTCCGCCCGAGGTATGGGCGGTGTTTGCGCTAATGGAGCGTGCCGTTACCACGCCGGTCTTGGCTGAGAAACTAGGCTTGGAGCCCGATGTGGTGGCCAGTGCGATCCGTCGTTTAGTGAGGCGCAAGTTAGTGCGGAAGCAGTTGTTGAACTGGCGTGATTATCTGGCGCAGGCACAGCTCTCGCCGAGCAGTGAAGTGACTGAGCCGAAAACGTTTGAGCCCGCTCCACCCGCCCTGAGTCCGGTCGCGGAATCGCAGCTTGTTTCGGTTTCTTCGGGTGAAGTGATCACGCCGGAGTCTACAGTTGAGGGCTCTGCTATATCTGAGACCATAGTTCCTAAGGAAGAGCAGCAAGAGGTGATCGTTTCGGTGCGTATCGTGGATGAAGCTGCCACCCAAAAACGGCTTAAGGAGCGGTCGGATCTGGTGCGGGTGCATCTGGCGGCAGAGCGGACCAGCATTCCACGCATAGCCGCAAAGTCATCGAGTCACGTCGCGACGACAAGTTCTGACACAGCGGGGTGGCGTTTGAGGCCGTTGCTGGATGCGATTATCGCTCGGTCGGGTGGATTGGCGGGCCAGTTTTTGGTTTACCGCATTTTTCTGCGACTTCCGGCTGAATTGGTGGCGGCAGCGGGCATTAAATCGCTGAGTTTGGTATCTGATGATTTTAAGATTTATGACCCCCAGCTGAGGGAGGCCATTTGTGAAGCGGCCCGGGAGATGGCTGGTTTGGAGTTGGCCGAGATTAAGGCCTGAGAATTGCTACAACTGTTTCTGCCGTTATGAGACTTACCTTAATTCAGCAGCCGATTAAGGGGGAAGTATGTGATGCTGGCTATGCCGTCCGGCATTTTTGGTTTGGCGACCAGTTCGATCCACCCCGTGGAGGAGCATTGGATTTGTTGTTGTTGGATGCGCGTCTGTTAACGCCGGAAGCACTACGCGCCGCGCTGCTACACGTGGCGGCCATTCGTCAGGCGCACTCTTTTCGCTTGGCGGTCATGATTTGGCCTTCGCCGACGCTGGAGTTGACGGTCTTGGCTTTGCGTTCCGGGATCCGCGACGTTTTGGTTTCCTTGCCTACATTACGGAAGACCTTGCGGCTGCTGAGGAAGGCGCTGCCCCCTGGGCGGCGTTCGCGTTCTCACATCCATACACTGTTGGACGCGGGTAGAGTTTTGATTCGGCCCATTTCCGTATCCTCAGAGATCGAAATGATTTCACGGGATAAACGTGAGACTCAGCGTAAACTCGATGCCTTGGCTCGTGAGGAATTGCGTATTCAGGGCTTACGCGCCTCCATGGAGGCACGGGAGATTCATTTGAAACGACAGGAGAGCATGTTGAAAAATGAGTTACGCGATTTACAGGAAATGCGGGTCGATTCTCAAAATAATTCCGCAGCGGAGTTGGGACGTTCTTTTGAGAAGCAGTTGCAGGATTTGTCCGTCTCCTTGGAGCGGAAGGCCCGCGCGCTTGAAGCCCGCGAGCAAATGCTACGCGAGATGGAGGAGTTAGTGGAAAACGCTGCTTCGCGTGGCTTTTCTGTTCGGAGTGTTACGGGCTCCCCATTCCCATCGACGCAACGAATCAGCAAGCAGCCTACGGCGGCTTGAGTGCTGCCGCAGCACCTGCACCAGCGCTAGGGTTTGATGGCTTGGTTCGAGTTTCTCTTCAGACCGTGACGGTTTTGAGCGAGG
>JAIXRU010000241.1 GCA_027485045.1 Opitutaceae bacterium
CCTCGACGAGTTTGCCCGCGCCTTCCATGGCGGAGAGCAGGGTGGCTTCGGTGTAGCGTGGAGGCGGCTTGGTGCTTTCGGCGTGGAGGATGGCCTCGATGGTCTTGGCCTTGGCGGCGTCGGAGGGGGAGAGCGCGGGCAGGGCCTTGGTGGGCGCGTCTTTTTTGCCTTCGGGGGCGGTATCGTCTTCCAGGGCGGCGGCTTTGCCGTAAACGGCGAGCCAACCGGCGTCGGTGAGGACTTTGCCTTCGGTTTTGAAATCGTGCTGGCCGGCGATGGTCGAGATGCGAGTGGTGACGTCGAAGTGCGCCTCGGGGTAGAAGGCGGCGACGAAACGGCGGGCGATCATGTCGTAGACCTTGGCCTCCATCTCGTCGAGGGACTTGGGCTCGGCGGTGGTGGGGATGATGGCAAAGTGATCCGAGATCTGGGCGTTGTTGAAGATCTTCTTGTTGCCGGGGCGTATCCAAGCGGATTGGACGACCTTGGCGGCGTGGGCGGCGAGATCGCCAGAGAGTGCCTGCATGGTCTCGCGCACAGTGGCGGCGTAGTCCTCGGGCAGGGCGCGGGCGTCGGTTCGGGGGTAGGTGATGAGCTTGTGACGCTCGTAAAGGGCCTGTGCGATCTGGAGGGTGCGGCGGGCGGAGAGGCCGAAGCGGCCGTTGGCCTCGCGTTGCAGGGTGGTGAGATCGTAGAGGCGAGGGGAGGCCTGGGTGGTGGGCTTTTTCTCCTCGCGCACGTCGGCGGGGGGCTGGCCCTGGCAGGCGGCGAGCACGGCGTGGGCGGCTTTCTCGTCCCAGACGCGGTCGGCGCGGTCGTGTTCGTTGGTCGCGTCGCGCTTGAAGGCGGCTTTTTGGTAAACGCCTTCGTAAGCGCCCTGGGCGACTTGGAATTGGGCGGTGAGCCGCCAGAAAGCGCGGGGTTTAAAATTACGAATTTCGAGTTCGCGGGCGTAAACGATGGCGAGGGTGGGGGTTTGCACGCGGCCGACGGAGGCGACATTGCCGGCGCGGGAGCCGAACATGCGTTTGGTGAGGGCGCGGGTGCCGTTGATACCGATCAGCCAATCGCTTTCGGAGCGGCAGCGGGCTGCGTCGGCCAGGCCGGAGAGATCGGAGCCGTCGCGCAGTTTCTCGAAGGCTTTTTTGATGCCGTCGGCGGTCATGCTCTGCATCCAGGCGCGCTTCACGGGCAGCTTGGATTTGGCGAGCTGGTAGAGGTACACGAAGATCAGTTCGCCCTCTCGGCCGGCGTCGCAGGCGTTGATGACCTGATCCAAGTCTCTGCGGGCGAGGAGTCTTTTGAGCAGGGAAAACTTCTCTTTGGAGTCCTCGATGGGCTTGAGGCCGAATTTCTCCGGGATGATGGGCAAGGTCTCGAGGCGCCAGAAGCCGTATTTCTTTTTGTCGATGTCCTCGGGCATCTCCAATTCGACTACGTGGCCGACGGCGGAGGAGATGACCCACTGGTCGTTTTCGTACCAGTCGCCAGTCTTGGGGACTTTTCCGAGGGCACGGGCAAGGTCAGCCGCGACGGACGGCTTTTCGGCGATGACGAGAGACTTCATGGGTTGCGAGCGGGTAGGGAGCGAGGGCGGCAAGCGCAAGCGCGACTTTTTACGACTGTTATCGGAAGGGTCTTCTTTGGGCTGATAAACGTCGAACTCGGGCGTGTAGCGGAACGGCTCTTCCCGGCTGCAAAGAAGGCAGAAAGCGGACGAGGTGCGGCGAAGCGAGAACGGGCGAACGTTCGCGGATGTTAAATTCCTGTGGCACGATCAGGAGCTGTCTTCAAAATACCCCGACGCTCTGCTTGCGCCCTGCGGGTGAGAGGGAAACCAAGCTGGGCCGGCGTTGCCCTCGGCGGCATGGCCCGCTGGGCCACCTCCGCCTCGGTCGCCTTGGCCGAGCTTGGTTTCCCTCTCACGAAGCATCGGTTTATTTTGAACACAGCTCCTTGGCTGAGCGCGGTCGGTCGGCTCGGCCAGTGGTTGTTCAAATCGGGTGCCGGGCCGAAAAAAATCCCGCCTGCGCACGGGGCGCGAGGCGGGATGGGAGCGGTTAACCTAGGATGGTTTTACGCAGCGACCTTGGGGCACTCGGCGAGGGCGGAGTCGAAGGAGGCGAGCATGCTGGCGATGGTGGTGTCGGTTTCGTCGCCCATGTTGGAGATGCGGAATGTCTTACCCTTGAGTTTGCCGTAGCCGCCGTCGATCACGAGGCTGTGTTTGGACTTCAGGGTCTTGTTCAGCGCGGCGAGGTCGTAGCCGAGGTTGTTGGCAAAGCAGTTGAGGGCGATGGAGCCGTAGCCGTCCTTGGGGAACATCGTAAAGCCCTTGGCCAGGACGTGATCGCGCACCGCTTTATTCAGGCGGGCGTGGCGGGCGTAACGGACTTCGATGCCCTCGGCTTTGATGTCTTCGAGCTTGGACTTGAGCGCGTAGATCAAGGCGATGGATGGGGTGCTGGGCGTCATGCCGGCTTCGTGGTTCTTTTGGAATTCGACGAAGTCGAAGTAGTAACCGCGGTCGGCGAGGGTGGCGGCGCGTTCGAGGGCGCGTTTGGAAACGCTGACGAGGGCCAGGCCGGGGGGCATGGCGAGGGCTTTTTGGGAACCGGTGATGAGAACGTCGATGCCGAGTTCGTCTTTCTTGATGGGAACGACGGAGAAGGAGCTGACGGTGTCCACGATCGAGATGACGTCGGGGAATTCACGGATCACGGCCATGAGGGCGGGCAGATCGCTCATGCAACCGCAGGAAGTCTCGTTGTGGATGAGGGTGATGGCGTCGTAGGCTCCAGTGGCGAGTTCGCGGCGCACGGCCTCTGGATCGACCGGCTGGCCCCACTCGGCCTTGAGTGCGCCGGCGGCTTTGCCGCAACGCAGGGAGACATCGTACCACTTGTCGGAAAAGGCGCCGTTCATGCAGTTGAGCACCTTCTTCTTAACGACATTGCGGATGGCCCCTTCCATGATGCCCCAGGCCGAGCTGGTGGAGAGGTAAACCGGGTCCGTAGTGTAAAACAGAGCCTGCAGGTCAGGCTGGATCGCGTTGTAGAGCGCGACGAAATCATTGCTGCGGTGTCCGATCATGCCTTGGGCCATGGCCTTAAGGGTTTTTTCGGAGACGGCGATAGGGCCGGGAATAAAGAGTTTATAGCTCATGATGGATGGGTTTTACGGGGGATGGACTTCGGCGATTGGGAAAGGGTGAAACGAAGCGGTTGACTGGCCTGACGGTCAAATGCGATTTCCCGCATACTATATCAGGTATTACGGCGGAAGGTGGCGACGTAGAAGCCGTCGTTATCGTAGGTCCCGGGGGTGAGGGTTCTCGCAGGTGTGTCGATTTGGTAAGAGTCGGTGTGGCGGGCGAGAAAGGCTTCCGTGACCAGGCGGTTTTCGGTGCGGGCGATAGAGCAGGTGGCGTAAACCAGGATGCCGCCCGGGCGCACGCGGTTGGCGGCCTGAGCCAGGATGGTGCCTTGCAGATTGGCGGATGCCAGCAGGTCGGAGCGGGCGGTGCAGGCCATCAGGTGGGGGGCGCGCCGCCAGGTGCCGCTGCCGGAGCAGGGGGCGTCCACCAGCACGCCGTCATAGGCGTGGCCCGGTGCGTCCGGGGTGCGGATACGTCCGGCCAGCGCGGCCCGACCGGCCCGGGCGCGCAGTTCGGCCAAGGGTGCGCTGCGGGTGTCCGTGGCATCGATGCGGGCGGAAGGACCAAGCAGGCGGGCGAGTTGCAGGGTTTTGCCGCCGGCTCCGGCACAGGCGTCGAGCCAGCGCTGGCCCGGTGAGCGGGTGGCCAGATCTAGCCCGGCCAGAATAGCTTGAGAACCGGCGTCTTGCACTTCGTAGCGTCCCTCGTCGTAGGTGCGGGCCGAGCTGACGTTGGTCTCGGGCGGGAGCCGCCAGGCATCGGGCAGGGTGGGGTGGCTGTCTGCCGTCCAACCCCGGGACGCCCAATCGGCGAAGACTTCCTCGGGATCGTCGGTTTGCAGGCGAACCCATACGGGGGCGCGGGTGAGCAGGGCGCGCGCGGTGTCGGCGGGGGTGGCGTGGGTTTCGCATTCCTCCGCGAACCACTCGGGCATCAGATCAAGCGCGGAAAACTCGGGGGCGGGTGTGGTGGCGAAGGCCTCGCGGAACCCTTCGGTCTCACGCGTGGAAGCACAGGCGCGGGCCACCAATGCGGCCCAGGTGGTCTCGTCGGTGATGCTGGCGAGGGGGCGCGCCAGACGGGTGGCGGTTAGCAGGAGCTCGCGGTAGAAGCGCCGGTCGCGACTTCCGAAGCGCCGGTCGGCCAGCAGGCTTTGCAGGCGACCGGGAACGGCGCGATCAATGGGCTGCAGGCGCTCCCAGAGGATGCGCGCGATGCGGAGTTGGTTGGCGGCGAAACTCATTGCGGGCGGGGCTGGCCGGGTCGGGTCAGCCTGCGGTCGCCTAGAAAGTCTTGGTTTCGACGCGCAGGCCGAGGCGGAAGTTATCTTCGCGGCGCGAACCGTCGTAAAAGGAGAGTTCGTAGCTCAAGATCCACAGACGCGAGAGGCGCTGGCGCAGGGCGTAGGTCTGCTCGGTGAATTGCGAAAGTCTGGAATCGTAGCGGAAGCGCAGCAGAAGGGCGTAGATCTCGTTCAGGCGTAGGCCGTAGTCTGCGGTGTATTCCTGGATGCCTCGCTGTGGAATCACGTCTTCGAGGTAGTGGGTGCCGAGGCGGAAGTGCCAGCGGTCGGCGTCCTGCAGGGTCAGGCCGGTATTCAGTTCCTGGAGCTTGCCGGTCTGCACCGTGGTGCGGTTGTAGGCGTCGAAACGCAGCCAGCGGGCGGGGAAAAGCTCGAGGAAGGTGTGGGCATCGCTCTGGTCGCGACGCTGGCCGGAGGTCCGGGCGGCCTCGGCGTCGGCGTATTGATCCATCGCCACGTTAAGGCGCACCAAGTCGCGCGAGCCGTAGGCCGGATCGCGAGTTTGAAGGGTGTTATCCACGCCGACGCGGAAAGTGTTCAGGGCGGGCAGGCGGTCAAGGGCGCGCCGGTCGGCCAGGCCGAGGGGGCGGAGGTAGGTGCTGAAGACATCGTCGTCGATCGCGGGGATGGAGGCCCGGCCCACGTCGGCTGTGGGGCTTAGGCGGTAGGAAACCCTGGGGGTGGCGATGTGGCGCAGGCCGTTGATGCCCCATGCCTTGTTCTGGTAGTTCCAGGTGGCGCTGGATTCCCAGAGTTTACTGTCGAAGCCCACTTCGCCGAGCACGCGGGTGTAGCTGTCGCGGGTGCTGGCCGACGGGGTGCGCTGGTAGTGGGTGATACGGGTGCCGGCGGTGGGCGTGAACGAAAACCATTCGCGCGGGGAGAAGGGGCGGTTGACGCCGTAGTAGAGGTCGGCGCGGTCGCTGCGCACGGTGCCGGTGCCGAAGGGATCGTCTTCGCGCAGGGCGGCCACACCGGCGTTGAGGCGGTGATAAATGCCGCCGCCAATCTGAACCGGCAGACCGTCGAAGCGCACTTCCGGCAGGCGCTCCTGCACCACCGAGTAGTCGTTCACCTGCACGCGGCTGAAGAGCGAAACGACATAGTTATCGCCCGCCTTGTCCGCCTCGAACCAGGTATCGGGTGTTTGAATATCGCCGAAGTTTTCCGAACGGAAATCACGGGTGACATACGAATCCGACCAATAGTGAAGATTGCCGGAGAGGGTGGTGCCAGGCTGCACGACTTGGTAGTGGGTCCAGTCGATGAAGCCGCGTTCGGAGCTGATTTGCTGGGAGCGAATATCCAGCCCCGTGTCACCTTGATCCTTGATGAAACCGGTGCGGAACTTGCCCTTGGCGCCGACTTCACCGGAGCGAAAGGTGTCGTAATCGCCGATGGGCCCAACGAGCAGGCCGCGCTTTGTGAATATACCGACGTCGGCTCCCAGCCGGGTGGTTTCGCTAACTGCTTTGGTGCCGGCGAAGCCCAGTTCCGCCCCCAGTCTACCCGTGTAACTGGCGTAAATATCGAGCCCGGTTAAGGAAGGGTTGTCCGGACTTTCGGTAAAGGAGGGAAGAGGGAAGAAGTTTACCCCGCCGATACCGGCCCGAACGCCTTCGACTCTCATGGACGAGGCTGATTTTTCCCCGGCGCTTTGGTAGGTGATCGTTCTGGCGCTCGCGGTTGGCCCCAAGGGTTCGGGCTCACCATAGGACAATGAGGCTCCGGTCACGCTTAGTTTATCTTTGTTGCCTTCGGCCTGCGTGCCTTGGGCGAGAATTCCCTCTTCGCCAACGCGGAAACGGCCGGTCCGGTAGGTGCGGTCATCGTAGCGGTAGCTAACCTCGTCGGCGACCAGACGTTTCGTGCCTTGGATGAGGATAACGTTACCCCGTGCGTAGGCGGTGCGGTCGGCGATACGGTAGCTGATCTCATCGGCGTAGAGCACGATGTCGCGGTCGGCGAGTCGCGCTTCACCAGTGGCAATCCACTCGGTCGCGGTGAGGCGCGTCTTTTCGGCAGTGAGTTGGGGCCGAATGGGTTCGGCGGCGTTCAGGCTCGCAAAAGCGAGCAGTAAAGTGGCAACGTATGGGGCGAAGCGAGAAGTCACGGAAGTGCTAGCAAAGCGCACCGGGGCAGGCAGGCAAGCACCTACCCCGTGCATGCCGGACATGCCGGCCATCAGAGGGAACGTGCCGCGTGGAGTGCGGCGCCGACAATGCCTGCTTCGTTCAAGAACTGCGCGGGCATGATCGGAGTGCGAATCTTCAGGTGTGGAAACCATTGGGCGTGGTCCGCGCTGATCCCGCCGCCGACGATGAAGAGCTCCGGCCAGAGCAGGTTCTCCAACTCACGCAAATACGCGCCGACCTCGGTAGCCCAGTCGGCGTAACTGAGTTCACGGCGGGTTTTAGCCGCCCCGGAAATGAACTTTTCCCACGACTCTCCCAGATGCTGGAGGTGTCCGAACTCCGAGTTTGGGTAGAGTTTGCCGTCGATAAACAGGGCCGATCCTACGCCTGTGCCGAAGGTGAGCAACAGAACGGCACCCCTGCGGTTAAGCCCGGCACCGAAAGTGGCTTCGGCCAGACCGGCGGCATCGGCATCGTTAACCAGGCTGATTTCGGAACCCACCACTTCCTCAAACAGCGCGCCGGCATCGAGCCCGATAAAGTCGGGATGCAGATTGGCGGAGGTGCGAATGACCGAGCCGTGCACTACACCGGGAAAGCCGATCCCGATCGGGCCTTTCCAATCATAGTGCGAGGCAAAGCGCGCAATCGCGTCGGCCGTTTCTTGCGGTGTGAGTTGGCCGGGAGTGTGGATGCGGTGCTTCTCCGCGAGTTGTTTGCCGGTTTTTGTGTCCACGGGTGCGCCCTTGAGGGCAGAGCCACCAATATCGATGCCGAGTACTTTCATGGGCTATAGAAGTCAGTCAGTTTCGGAAGAGAGGGTGAGGCGGGTTCAGGTTTTGCAGCCGCAATCGGGTTTGTCGCAGCCGCCTGCTTTGTCGTCGCCCGAGCCTGTGTCATCGCAGCCGCCGTCGCCGCAGCCTCCCTCTTTGCCGCCGCAGCAACCGCCTTCGCCATGCGCGTGGCCGTGGGCGATTTCGTCGGCGGTGGCGGGGCGACTCGCAAGCAGTTCGACTTCGAACTCCAGATCCACCCCGGCCAGCGGATGGTTGGCATCGAGGAGCAATTCATCGCCCTCGACGCCCATTACGGTCACGATCGGAGCATAGGCGTCGGTGCCGGCCCGGAATTGATCGCCCGCCTTGATTTCGCCTTCGATGGGGAGGAGCGACTTTAAGACGCGCTGCACCTGGGCCTCATCGCGTTCGCCGTAGGCCTTGGCCGCGGGAACGCCGATGTGGGCTTTGGTGCCGGTGGCCAGGCCGCGCAGCCCTTCCTCCAGGCCTTCTACGATTTGCCCCGCACCCTCCAAAAAGGAGATCGGCTCGCCGCCGACGGAGGCGTCTATAACCGCGCCTTGGGTATCGCGCAGAGTGTAGTGAAAGGTGACGATGTTTCGGCTCATAAAGATCCATCGGAACACATTCAGGCCTGCGTCGCCAAGCGCTGACTCGGACTGTTTTTTGTCTGTCTTAGCTACTTTCTCTTCGGGCGGACTCCCAGCCCAACATCGCCTGCTTGCGCGTCGATCCCCAGCGATACTCGCCGAAGACGCCGGTTTTTTTGATCACCCGGTGACAGGGTATCAGGTAGGCGAGGGTGTTTTTCCCGACGGCGCTTCCCGTTGCGCGGGCTGCCTTGGGTTGGTCGATGGATTGTGCGAGCGCCTCGTAGGTGGTGACCGCTCCCGAGGGAATGGACAGCAGCGCGCGCCAGACTTGAATCTGGAAATTCGTCCCGGCGAGCAGGAGTTGAATTGGTTTTTTCGGGGAACTGCCGGAAGGCGACTGGTTAAAAATGGCGTCGGCTTGAAGCCGGGTTGAGGCTTCGTCGTGTATCAGTGTTGCGGTCGGCCATTTAGCCTGCAGGTCCCGCAACGCCGCGTCGCGGTCGGTGATGTTGTTGAAAAAGGACAGGCCGCATATGCCCCGTTTGGTGGTCGCAAGGAGGCAAAGTCCGAAGGGTGTCGGGTGGGTGCCGTGGTGAATGGTCAAGCCGGCGCCGCCGCGTTTAAACTCGCCCGGAGTGAGCGCTTCCACGCTGACAAACAAGTCGTGCAGCCGACTAGGTCCCGAGAGGCCGGAGTCCAGCGCCGCGCTGAGCACATCGCGTTCCGCCAAGCGGGTTTTGGCGTGTTCTACGGTGAGAAATTGCAGGAAGCGCTTGGGGCTGACTCCGGCCCAGCGGGTGAACAGGCGTTGAAAGTGAAACGGACTCAGGTGGACCTGGCGTGCGACCTCGTCCAGGTCCGGTTGAGTTAAGAAATTTGTGCGCAAAAACTCTATCGCCCGCTCGATGCGTTGGTAGTCGGCGGAGGGGTCGGCACCGAGCGGGGGAAGGGTGTCTGGCGTCATGCGAACTTGGCGTTTGGGTTGGGCAAGGCGGGGCTGAGCCTGGCGGTTTTACTTCTTTATGAAGGTGGTGGACCAAGGCCCAATCGTAAACCCTACGATCACGGTGTCGCCTTGGGCGCCCTCGTAGTGGGGGACACCGGCCGGAACGATCGCCACCGAACCGGCGGGCAGCGCTGTTGCTTTGGCGGGATCAGAGCTTTCGTCATGCCCGAGAAGGAGAGTGCCTTGGAGCACCACGATGCGGGCGTCGCTCGGGTGGGTATGGAGCGGGTACCAAGTGCCGTCTTTCATTTTAAACGCATAGGTGATCGGCCCGGCGGTTTCCCAAATGCCCTCGAGAAAAGTGAGTTTTGCGCCGTTGGGGCGTTCTATCTTCCAATCTATGGTGGAGTAGTTCCACGAGCGAATTTCGGCGGCCTGCGTGGAGGAAGCGCCAACGAGGCAGAGCGCCGGCAGCAAGCTTAAGCAGGAATTAAGAATCAGAGTGAGGAGGGAGCGGTGTTTGAGTTTCATAGGTGTTTTTGACGCGCCTATCTTAACAAACCGGCCCGGCCGTTCCCCACCCGTTTCTTGCGGTGTTTCCAGACGTGGTTAACCCTCGGCCCGCAAGACCTCCAGCGGCGGCCGGGTCGCGACGCCGCGTTGGGTGAGCAGGCCGGTGACCACCGTAAGACTGGTCACGGTCGCGATGGTGACGGCGATGGTTTTCCACGGCAGCACCGGAGTGGTTTCAAAAACATACACGGCGACCGCAGCTCCGCCGCCCAGCGCCAGCACTGCGCCCGCTCCTGCGGCCAGCAGGCCGAGCGCGGTCAGTTCGGTGGTCAGGGCCATCCGCACTTGCGCGGTGCTGGCACCGAGGGTGCGCAGCAGGACGGCCTCGCGCATGCGTTGATCGCGGCTTGCCGCGAGTGCGCCGGCGAGCACGACCACACCGGTGGCCAGAGTGAAAAGCGCGATGAAGCGCACCGCCAGCTCGGCTTTGGCGAAGACGCCGTCGAGCGATTCGATGATGAGGCCGAGATCGAGCACGGAGACGTTTCCGAAGGCCGAGACGACCTCGCGCTGCACGCGCGCGTTCAAAACCTTGTCTTCGGCGCGCGCCGCCAGCACGTGAAACTTCGGCGCGCCCTCCAGGACACCGGCGGGAAAGAGCACGAAAAAGTTGGGCGACATGCGTTGCCAGTCCACTTTGCGCAGGCTGGCCACGCGACTGCGCACCGGCACGCCTTGCACATCCCAGTCCAGTTCGTCGCCCAGCCCGATGCGCAAGTCTTTGGCCAGGCCCTCCTCGACCGAGATGGGCACCACTTCGCCTGCGCTCGCGTCCCAACTGACCACCCAGTCGCCCGCGATCACCTTTTCTGTATCCGCGGGTGAGTTACGATAGCTGGAGCGATATTCGCGGCGCAGGGTCCAGCCCGGCACGCCCGCCTGCGGGTCCTGCATGAGCGCCTCGACCGTGCGGCCTTTTAGTTTGGCCAGACGCATGGTGACAATCGGTGCCTCGTTCTGCGGAGCGGCGCCCAGCGCGGTTAATTTCTCCCGCAAGAGGCCTACTTGATCGTCCTGAACGTCGAAGAACAGGAGGTTGGGCCGGTCGTTTGCGCCTGCGAAGCGGAGTTGGCCCAGCAAGGCGGAGCGGGAAAAAGCCAGGGTTAATAACAAAAACGCGCCCAGGCCCAGCGCCACGACCAGCCGGGTGGTGCGATTGCCGGGGCGGTGCAGGTTGGCGAGTCCCTGTCGCAGACTAAAGGGCAGTGCGCGCACCGCGGCCAGAGCGGCGCTTTTCCTTGCCGCCAGAATCAAACCGCGGGCTACCAGTGCGAGCGCTCCGCCTGCCGCCGCCAGTCCTCCGGCGAAGGCCAGGCCCTGACGCCAGTTTCCAGAGAGCGTGACCGTCAGCCCGACCACCAGGGCGGCCAGCGCTGCGGCTGCGGCCCAGCGCCAGGGATCGCGCCGGTTGAGCACGGGCTCCACTGCGCGCAGCACCGCGAGCGGGGCTACCCTACGGATGGCCAGCAGCGGCACCAAGGTGCAGAGCGTGGTGAGGGCCACGCCGATGCCGGCCGCGCTCGCGATCTCCTTCCAGCGCACCGAGAAGTTGGCCGTCTCCACCGGCATGAAATCGCGCACCAGGGAGGCCAGGGCCGCCTGCAATCCTGCGCCGGCCAGCGCGCCGGCCGTGCTGCCCAGCACACCCACCGCGATGCCTTGGACGAGAAAAACGCCCAGGCCCAGACCTGCTCCCGCGCCGAGGCAACGCAGCACCGCGACGGTGGCGAGTTTGCGTTGCACCAGGGCCTGCATCGCCGAGGCCACGCCAACGGCGCCGAGCAGGAGCGCGACCAGCCCCGTTAAACGCAGGAAGCCGCCTACGTTTTCCATTGCTTTGCCCAGTTCCCGTTTGCGTTCGCTCACGGTGTCGGACCTGAGCCGCAGGGCACGCATGGCGTCTTTTTCCCGGGCATCGAGGGCGTCGACGTCGGTGCTCGCGTCGAATTTTAAATGCGTTCGATAACGCACCAGACTGCCGGCTCCCAGCAGGCCGGTGCCTTCCAGCCCGGCGCGACTGACCAACACTCGGGGCGACAACATGGCGACCGCCGCCGATTCACCGGGGAGTTTTTTTAAGGCTCCCGCCACGCGGAAGGATTTTTGCCCGAGTCGCACCACATCGCCGGGGGAGAGGTCGAATTGTTTTAAAAGGGTTTCCTCGATCAATACCGAGTCGTTACCGGCCAGTCGGTCGCGCGCTCCGGCGGGCGCGGCCTCGACGGTTCCGTAAAAGGGGTAGGCGGGATCGACCGCGCGCACGGTGATGAGGCGGGATTTGAC
>JAIXRU010000244.1 GCA_027485045.1 Opitutaceae bacterium
CCGAGAAGATCGCCGCCGGGCACTACATCGTCACCCGGCGCGGCGGTGCCCGCCCTGGTGCGGGGCGCAAGCCCACCGGTAAAGTCTCCAAGCAAGTGCGCCTCTCGCCCGCCACCATCCGCAAGCTGCAAGCCCTGCAAAAAAAACGCCGCCTGCCCAGCTTCTCCGCTGCCATCGAGGAAGCCGTTGGCTGAAACTCGAGAACGCCCTCGGCTTCGTCGTGTGGTTCGCGCACCACGAAAGCGCGGCCAAGGAGTTTTCCCGCACCCGTATCCAGCGCATGCTCTCAGTCTACGACCCAGTGCGCGCCTATCATTCAGGTACCCCATCTGCTTCGGCCGTGTTTTCCCGTTCGGAAGTGAAAGCCCATAAATCCGACACGGTATCAGCGATCTGCACTTACCGATCAGTAAAAACGTAGTTCCCGGTAAGAGTAATTGCGTTTCTTACTAAAAACAGGAACCTTACACACCAGTAAGAATATTAAATCCAGTAAAGATACTGCCATTCGCCACGTCACCGAACTCGTCCTAGAGTTCGGTATCCTGTTTGGTGACTCTCCACGTCTCGATGGATTTAAGTGTATTCCAGAGGATAGGCCTGAGGTCGCCGAGTTCGAGCTGGACAGGCGGACTTATAGTTTCCGTCTGCACTACGAACTGACTCCGTCGCTCCATGCGCTTCCTACCCTCACGCCTCCCGGCGAAGAGGCACCCTTGCTGGTCGTGCCCAATCTCACGCAGGCCGTCCTCACCGCTTGCCGCCAGGCGCAGGTCAGTGCGGCCGACTTGAACGGTCGGCTTTTCCTCCGCGCTCCCGGTTTGCTGGTGGAACTACCGGCGCTGAATGGCAGGCGTTTCCGCTTCGATTTAGAGCCGCGCAATGTGTTTGTCGGCAAAAGCGCCCGCATCGTCCGCGCATTACTGGCCGATCCCGAACGCATGTGGAAACAGTCCGATCTGGTGCATCGTACTGGCGCGACCTCCGGTCTGGTTTCTCGCATCGTCACCTATCTGGTGCGTCAGGGCATGGTCGCCCGATCCGGGTCCGGTAAACGCCTGCAAGTGTTCCAACTCACCTCGAGGGACGCCTTGCTCGATGCGTGGGCGCAGGCCGATCAATTTGCCCGTCGGGTCACCACCCATCGTTTCCATTGTCTCGATCAAGACCCGGTGCAACTGGCGAGCAAGCTGAGCCAGGCGCTCACCCAGCAGGGCGCTCCCTTCGCCTTCACCCAGTGGATCGCCGCCTGGATTCGCCATCCCTACACCGAGCCTCCGCTCGCCTCCCTTTACGTTCCGCAATTGCCCGCGCCGGACGTGCTCAATTCCCTCGGGCTGCGTGCGGTCGCCGAGGGCGGGCGGGTGTGGTTTCACCTGCCGGTGGACGAGGGAGTGTTTCGCGAGACGCGCCTAGTGGAAAACCTGCCATTGGTCTCCGACGCCCAAATTTACCTCGATCTGCAAAACACCGGGCTGCGCGGTCCCGAGCAGGCTCGTGCCCTACGCGAATCCTCCGTTTTCTGTCGCCCATGAAATTCGATAGCTACGCTGACTACGATCCCCGGGCGACTTCGCAGACCCTGCCCGCCTTCCTAACCGTCTGACCGGGGCTGGGTAACTACCACCACGACTTGGTGCTACTCGGTGGTATGGTGCCGCTCTATCTTTGCAATCATCCCACCGGTGAGCGGGCGCTGCCGCGTCCGGCCACGCTCGACGTCGATTTCGGCATCTCGCTCGGGGCCAGCGCCGGTCAGTATGGCACCCTCGCCACCGATCTCCGTGCCCAGGGCTTTCGGCCCAGCAACACTCTGCCCGGCCGTTTTGAGCGCGCGGTCGGCAACTACACCGTGTATGTCGATTTCTTGGTCGAGGACGGCGACCAGCCGCGCGGCACGCGCCTCGTAGACGACGTGCCCGCCAGCGTCATGCCCGGCGTGGTGCGTGCGCTACAAACCGCCCGTCGCATGCCTGTCGCAGGCACCGACCTCTACGGTGCGGAACAGCGCGTAACGGCTCGCGTATGCGATGTCGGACCATTTTTGGTGCTAAAGCTGCGCGCCTTCCTCCACCGCCAGCAAGGCAAGGACGCCTTCGACCTGCTCTACACTCTGCTAAACTACGACGGCGGCACCGAAGCCGCCATTGCCGCCTTCGCTTGCGAGGCCCAAGCCGGCAACCCGGCCCTGCCTGACGCACGGAGGGCGCTGGATACGCTCTTCGCCGACGAAAACGCTCCCGGCCCGATCAAGGCCGCCCACCCCTGCCCCGAGGCCCCCGCTGGACGCTCAATGGCACGCCGCTGCTGTCCAACCTCCTCACCACCCCCACCCACCCCGGCCAATCCCTCCGTCTCACCGCCACCCTGTAGCGCACTCGCCCCCGCCTCTCCAAGTCCCTAGCCCTCATTTCTTTGCCCCTAGTCATTGGTCATTCGTCATTGGTCATTATCTCCCCGCCCTCCCTCACCCCGCCCGATATTGCGCCGGCGCCCGCCCCGTGCGCTCTCGAAACACCCGGCTGAAATGGTGGCGGTTGGCGAACCCCGTCGCCGCCGCCACCCCCTCGATCGACTCCGCCGTGAAGCGCAGTAGCCGGCACGCCTCATACACGCGCCGCTCCGTCAGGTAATCCGCCGGCGTGCGCCCCGTCTCGCGGCCAAACCAGCGCAGGAACGCCCGCTTCTCCAGCCCCGCCGCCTTAGCCATCGCCTCCACTCCGGGCGGCTCATCCAACCTGCGTTCCAACCACTCCAAAAACGTCCGCAACCTCGGCGTGCCTTCCGTCGCCGAAGCCACCGCCGC
>JAIXRU010000303.1 GCA_027485045.1 Opitutaceae bacterium
CAGCCACGCAAGGCTCCCGCCGGCAAACGCGCGGTTAACGCCGCCACATAATCCGCCACCACCTCGATCCGTGGCACCGCCTCCGACCCGGACCAAACCGGGGCGGCCTCAGGCGCGGGCAAAAACGCCTCGATCTCCGCCTCCTCCGCATCGGTGAGTTTGCGCCCGCCCGGTGCGAAAAACTTGATGCCATTGTCCGCCGCCGGGTTGTGCGATGCCGTGATGACCACCCCCAGCTTCGCTCCACGAGTAACCACCGCGCGCGCCACCGCCGGCGTGGGCGCGACCCCGGCCGAGACCGGAGTCAACCCACCCGCCCGCAGACCGGCGGCGATGGCTGTTTCCAAGGCCGGACCCGAGGCGCGCGTATCGCGACCGATCACCACCTCGCCGCCGCCGCCCGTCCATCGCGCCACGGCCAGGCCGAGGCGCGCCGCGAAATTCTCGTTGATCACGGGGCCGCCATAGGGGCCGCGCACTCCGTCGGTGCCAAAATAGATACGCTTCATGGGTTATCGTTAAAATACTCCCGCGTGGCCGCGATGCGTGCCTTGACCGCGCCGCCCAGCAACCACTCGCTTGCCTGTGCGCAGGCCTCGCCCGGACTTGCCGTCCGTCCCATAATCCAGAGCGCCACCGAGGCATTCAGCGCCACCGTGTCCGCCAGGCCCTCCGGTCCCTTGCCCGCCAGCAGTACATCCACCACCGCGAGATTATAGGCCAGATCGCCGCCCGCCAGCTCGCTAAATTGCGCCCGCCGCAGCCCGAGTTCCTCCGGCTTCCAGTCCGTATCCAGATCCCGGAGCCGCCCGAAACCCCTCACCCGGGTATCCGTGGCGGTGGTCAGCTCGTCCACGCCAGATCCGGGCCCGATGCGCCCGTGCGCGGCGATTCCCGCGCTGGTGCCGAGCCGGTGCAACACATCCGCCATCAAGGGCGTCCAGGCCTCGGAAAACACGCCCAACAACACATGCGCGGGCCGGCCCGGATTGATCAAGGGTCCGAGCACGTTGAACAGGGAGCGTCGCCCCTCCGCCGCGAGCAAGCGCCGCGCCGGCGCGATATGCTTGAACGCCGGATGAAAAGCCGGCGCGAAAAAAAACACATAACCCAGCTCGCGCAGCGCCCCGCGCAAGGTCTCCGGCGCGGCGTCGATGCGAAACCCCAGCCCTGCGAGCAAATCCGCGCTCCCGCACTTGGAGGTGATGCCCCGGTTGCCGTGCTTCATTACCGGCACGCCGGCGCAGGCCAAGGTGAGCACCACTAAACTGGAAATGTTAAACGCCCCGGTATGGTCGCCTCCCGTGCCGACCACATCGATCGCCCCGGCCGACCACTCCGCCACTCCCGGATCGACGGCCCGGGCTCGAAAAGCCGTCGCGAACGCCGCCAACTCCACCGCCGTTTCACCTTTGTCGGCGAGCGCGCGCAAAAACTCCGCCTTCACTCCCTCCTCCACCCCGGCTTCCGCCAGAGCAGCCGCGGCTAGTTCCACCTCGGCGGTTTGCAGTTCCCGAGCCTGACGCAGTTGCTGCGTCAAAGCTACAAGCGTGTTGAGTTGCGAAGACATGCCGCAAAGCCGTGCCCTGCCCCGCGCCCGACCGCAAGCGGAAGCATTCACTCGACAGCGACCCACCACTCTGAGCCCATGCCGCGTGCGATCGTTTAAACAGAGCCTCCTCGTTATCGTGTTGTCCGCCGCCTGGGCATTTTCCAATCCGGTGGCCGCCTCGGCGCAAACACCCGCAACCAACCCGCCCGTGCCCGCGCCTTTGACGGCCCCGAGCCCCAGCCTCGCCGATGCCATCATCCTTGGCCTGGTCGAGGGCGTCACCGAGTTTCTGCCCATCTCCTCTACCGGACACCTCGTACTCACCACCCACGCCCTCGGGCTGGATTCAACCGCGCCCATCGGTCGCGACCGTCACGGCCAAGTCATCACCTTCAAAGACGCCGCCGACACCTACACCGTGGTCATTCAAGTCGGCGCCATCGCGGCGGTGTCGTTTCTTTATTGGAGTCAGCTCCTCACCATGCTCAGCGGCCTCCTGGGCCGGGATCCGGCCGGTTTACGCCTTTTGCGCAACGTTGTCCTGGCCTGCCTCCCGCCAGTCATCACCGCGCTGGCCTTTAAAAAATTTATCAAAACGCACCTCTTCTCCGTCAACACCGTGGCCTACGCCCTCTTGGTCGGCGCGGCCCTGATGCTTTTCGCCGAGTGGTGGCGTCGCCGGAAGGAGCTTTCCGCCCAGCAGTATGCCGTTCCCCACGCACCCGAACTCACGCCCTCAGAACTCAGCCCGCTACGCGCTCTCAGCATCGGTTTCGTGCAATGTTTCGCGCTTTGGCCGGGCATGAGCCGCTCGATGACCGCCATGGTGGGCGGCTATTTTGTCGGCCTGCGCCCCAAGGCGGCGGCGGAATTCAGCTTTCTGCTCGGCCTCCCCTTGCTCGGCGCCGCCGCCGCAAAAGATACCCTGGACGGCGGACCGGCCGTGATCGCCGCCTTCGGCTGGTCCCACACCCTCGTCGGCATCTTGGTCGCCTTTGCCAGCGCCGCCCTCGCGGTAAAACTCTTCGTCGGCTTCCTCACCCGGAACGGGCTTACCCCCTTCGCAGTTTATCGCATTCTACTCGGAGCAGGCCTGCTTTGGTTTTTTGCCGTGTGACAATTCTTCGAAATAATCACAGACATCGCGCTTGACCGCACCTCGCGGCGGCTTCATTCCAATCAACTTTTCCCAACTTACAACCCGCCCGGTTCGCGCCGAGCATCACTCTAAAACCCTTTTTCACCATGGCTAATCCGAAACGCAAGCAGTCCAAACGCCGCAGCGCTAACCGCCGCGCTGCCAACGCCTTCCAGGCCCCAGAGTTCGCCAAGGATCCCGTTGATGGCACGCTCTTCCGCCCTCACCGCGTGAACCCCAAAAACGGTCTCTATCGCGGTCGCCAGGTGCTCGACGTTTCCGTCTGAGCCCCTCCGATCATCCTTCCCTCCCCCTGATTCCGACTCCGATGGGCACGCCCACCGGCTCCATCGGCCGCATCGCGATCGATGCAATGGGCGGCGACCTCGGCCCCGCTGAAGTCGTCGCCGCTGCGGCTTCGGCTTTGGCTGATTCCGCTTTGGTCAACGACCTCATACTTGTGGGTAAACCCGAGTTGCTGGAGCCGTTGTTAAAAACTCACGCTCTTAGCCAGAACAAGCGCCTCACGATCCACGCCGCCTCCGAGGTTATCACCATGGAGGATAAGCCTATTCAGGCCCTCCGGCGCAAAAAAGATTCCTCGATGGCCCGGGCCATCGAGCTGATCAAAACCGGCGATGCCGGCGCCGTCCTATCCTGCGGCAACACCGGTGCCCTCATGGCCGGTGGCACCCTCCGCCTCCGCACCCTCGAAGGTATCGCCCGTCCCGCTCTGGCCGCGATCATCCCCCGCGCCAACGGCTACTTCATCCTCATCGATGCCGGCGCCAATCCCGAGGCGGAACCGCTTCACCTCGCACATAACGCCCTGCTCGGCAGCCACTACGCCCGAGTAATCCTGGGCGTCGCCAACCCTCGGGTTGGCCTGCTCAGCGTCGGTACCGAAGAAGGCAAGGGCAACGCACTCACCAAAGAGACCCACGAACTGCTCAAACGCACCGGCAGCCTGATCAATTACGTAGGCCCGACCGAAGGCTTCCAGGTCTTCACCGACCACTGCGACGTCGCCGTATGCGATGGTTTCGTCGGCAACCTCTTGCTCAAGAGCTGGGAATCGCTCTCCAAATTCATCACCGGCAGCCTCAAGGACGAACTCAAGGCCAACCCCCTCCGCATGGGCGGCGCACTCCTGGCCAGGGGCGCTTTCACCTCGTTGAAAGCCAAAATCAACCCCGAGCGCTACGGCGGCGCCCCCCTGCTCGGACTCAGAGGCAACGTGCTCAAAGCCCACGGTTCCAGTAACCGCCGCGCCCTGCATGCCGCCATCCTCGCCGCCGATAAAGTCGTGCGGGCCGATTTCCTCGGCAAAGTCGTCCACGACGCAGTCCAGCTCAACGCCTTGATCGCCTCCCCCGCCGCGCAGGTAGAACCCGTGTCCCAACCGGCTGAAGAACCTGCCGCCTGATTTTTTTTCGTTTTCCTGTGTCCACCCCGTCCGCGCCATCATCCTTCGCCATTTTGGGTACCGGCTCGCACGCCCCTTCGCGCGTGGTGACCAACGATGATCTCGCGTCCAGCATCGAGACTTCGGACGAATGGATTCATACCCGCACCGGCATCCGTGCCCGCCACTTATCCGGACCCGAAGACACCACCACCCTTCTCGCCGTCGTCGCCGCCCGCGCCGCCCTGCTCGATGCCAACCTCACGGCCGATCAAATCGACTTGCTGATCGTCGCCACCTGCACCCCCGATTTGCCCATGCCCTCGACCGCGAGCCTGGTGCAAAACGCACTCGGCCTCTCCCCCCGCGCCGCATGCTTTGACCTCAACGCCGCGTGCACCGGCTTCGTCTATGCCCTCGACACCGCCTGGGCCATGCTGGCCAGCGGACGCTACCGCCACGCCCTCGTAATCGGTGCGGAAAAGATGTCCACCGTCCTGGACTGGACCGACCGCACCACCTGCGTGCTCTTCGGTGATGGTGCCGGCGCCATCGTACTCGGACCGACCCCGGCAAACCACTCCGGCTCCGGCATCCTGGCCGCTAAACTCGGCACCATCCCCTCCACCAGTGATTTATTACGCATACCCGGTGGCGGCAGCTCGCCCTTAAGCCCCGAAGCCCAACGCCACATCACCATGAAAGGCCGGGAAGTCTTCAAACATGCCGTGCGCGGCATGGAGGAGGTCGCCCGCGAACTTCTGAGCGAGCAAGGCCTTTCCACCGAAGACATCGCCTTAGTCGTTCCCCATCAGGCAAATCTACGCATCATTCACGCTATTTCAGAATATCTGGAGGTGCCGCGCGAACGTTTCTTCATCAATGTCGAGCGCTACGGCAACACCTCTGCCGCCTCTATCCCCATCGCCTTGGATGAGGCACGGCGAGCCGGACTTCTCCAACGCGGCGACCTGGTTCTTTTCGTCGCATTCGGGGCGGGCTTGACGTACGGAGGCGCGCTGGTTCGCTGGTAACAACACCATGCCTTCCGCGTCACGCCGTATTTGTTTCATCATTACCCTGCTAACCGCCTGGGTTTTTGCCATGCCCGGTCTCAGGGCCGACTTGGTTTGGGAACCCAAAACCGGTTGGCGCGCCGAAGGTGGAGTATCCGCCACTTTCATGAATAGTGTGGAAGGCCGCTCCGCCAAGGCGCTGATGGATCAAGCCCGTCGCTCCGAAGATCTCGGCAGCAAGGGCTCCGCCCTTTCGAGCTACAAAAAGGTGATCAAGAGGTATCCCGCCTCCGTTTTCGCACCCGAAGCCCTCTTCCGCTCGGCCAGGATTTACGAAAACCGCCGTATCTTCTCCAAGGCGCACACCAACCTCCAGCGCATCGTCCAAGAACATCCCGCCTACCCAAACTTTAATGAAGTCCTCGGCGCTCAATTCCGCATCGCCGAGAAACTCGCAAACGGCGTCCGTCCCCTCTACTTCGGACTCATCCCCGGCTTCCGTCAGCGTGACAAAGGTTTGGAATTCTTCGAGGTTCTCGTTGTTAACGCCCCCTACAGCGAATACGGCCCCCTTGCCCTGATGAACGCCGCGCGAGGCTACACCAAGTCTGGTGATCGCGATGCCGCGATCGATGCCCTGGACCGCATGATCAACAATTACCCGGACAGTTTCCTCACCTCCGACGCTTACCTCAAGCTCGCTACCGCCCAATCCTCCATCACCCAAGGCCCTCCCTACGACCAATCGTCCACCCAGCTAGCACTCACGTACTTCCAGGACTACACCATTCTCTACCCCGGAGAGGCCGATGTGAGCGTCGCCAACAAGGGCTACGACGACTCGCGCGTAATGCTTGCCGAAAGCAAAATGACCATGGGCGACTTCTACTACAAGAAACGCTCCAACTATAAGGCCGCCAAGGTTTTCTATAACGAGGCCATCACTCTGTTTCCCGAGTCCGCCACCGCTGATCGCGCTCGTAAAAACCTCGCTCGCATCGAACAGCTCGAATCCGGTGCATCCGATACTGCGGGAGCAAAGCAAGAAGGCCCACGGGCCAAACGTTTCTGGGTGTTTTAAGTCGGTCGCTAAGCTTTACGTCCAACGCCGCCGCTCCCGGCAGGCTATTCATTTCGTTAACTGTTTCCCCTGATTATGCCCCGAGCTCTTCGTAGTGTCGTCTTAAGTATTCTGGTGCTTTTTACGGCCACAGCCTGCTCCCATTATCGACTGGGGACCGGCGTGGAACGACCCTTTGAAACCGTCTTCATCCCGCCCGTCGTGACCAAGGGCGAGCTTCCCCAATCCTCGGCGATTTTCACCACGCAACTAAGAGAAAACTTTATCCGCGACGGTCGCCTGCAAGTGGTCAATACCCCAGCCGAAGCAGACGTCGTTCTCGAAGTGCACATTGGCAAATACACCCGCCGTGCACTCACGGCTCTCCCGAGCGATTCCGGCCTCGCCCGCAAGATGGGCGTCAACCTCGAAGTCACCGCCACCCTGCGCGACACCAAGGGTGAAAAAACTTGGTTCACCGACCGCCCGATAATCGTAGAACGCCAGATCTTCACCGATGACGGTTCTTCCTCCGGCCCGACCTTCCTCCAGCCCGTTCAGCAAACTCAGGCCGAATATCAACTCGTCCCCCAACTGGCCGAAGCCCTTGCCGAAAAAATCAAGTCCGCCGTTCTCGATACTTGGTAAAATCGCCCGTCACCCTCGTCGGTCACCCCTACTCGGATAAGTTTACTGGTTCTACTCTGTTCTGTTAGTTTGTGGCTTAGAAATAAAATGGGTCCTGCGACCGGCGCCCTCCCCATTAGCGGCCACCATCAGCCTCGGGATTGTGGATTTCAGCAAAGCGCGATTAGTCCATAATCGCAAATTTCCTTCGTTCTTCCCTCTTTCTGAATAAAGAGTCTAGCTACACAAAATGAAGACGTTAACCCGCTGCATAGTCTTGATCAGCCTCGTATTGCTCGTGAGCTGCCGACAGCAGCAAGCGACCGCACCCCAGTCCAAGGAAGCCCAACCCGCCGCCTCCCTTGCCACTCCCCTGCGCATCCTGGCCGGCTCCGAAAACAAAGCCCTCGAACCCATCCTCGCCGACTTCACCCGCGAGTCCCGCATCCCCGTCGAAATGGTTTATCGAGGCTCGGTAGACATCATGCTGGAACTCCAGCAAGGCGCCGCCGATTACCAAGCCGTATGGCCGGCCAACAGTCTCTGGATCGATCTCTCGGGAAATAAATCCGTTCGCGCCGCCGCCAGTATCACGCGCAGCCCGGTCGTCTTCGGCATCAAACGCTCCACCGCCGCCAAACTCGGCCTCGTCCTCAACCAAGCCCTACCCACCAACCGCATCCTGGAGCTCACCCGCGCCGGTAAACTCAGCTTCCTGATGACCAACCCCACCCAGTCCAACTCCGGGGCCATGGCCTATCTCGGTTTCCTTCACGCCCTCACCGGCCGCGAGGACGCCTTCACCGCCGCCGATCTTGCCCGCCCCTCGCTCATCGATTCCATCCAGCGCATTCTCGCCGCCGTTGATCGCACCAGCGGCTCGAGCGGCTGGCTAAAAGATCTCTACCTCTCCTCCCCCGAGCTCTACGATTCGATGGTCAACTACGAGTCCACCATCATCGAGCTCAACGAAGAGCTCACCCGCCGCAACCTGGAGCCGCTCCTCGTCTTTTACCCCGCCGACG
>JAIXRU010000321.1 GCA_027485045.1 Opitutaceae bacterium
CCCGCACTGCTGGCGCTCCAAGACCCCCATCATTTTCCGCGCCGTTGACCAGTGGTTCGTCTCCCTCGACAAAGCCGGGCACCGCGCCAAGGCCCTCGCCGCCATCCAAGGCGTTACCTGGTTCCCCGCTTGGGGCCAGTCCCGCATCACCGGCGCAGTCGAGTCACGCCCCGATTGGTGCATCAGCCGCCAGCGTTCATGGGGCGTTCCGATCATCGCCTTTTACGACGCCCAGAAAGTCGCCTACCTCGACGCCGGGATCGTTTGCGCCGTCGCCGCCAAGATCGCCGCCCATCCCCGTGGCACCAATCTTTGGTATGAGCAGTCCGCCGCCGAACTGCTGGCCGGCCTAGCGCTTCCCGACGGCTGGCCCGCTCCCGCCGAGCTGGTTTGCGGACGCGATACCCTCGACGTCTGGATCGACTCCGGTTCCTCCCACGCCGCCGTGCTCCGCAACGGTCAAGGCGGCACCTCCTGGCCGGCCGACCTCTACCTCGAAGGCTCCGACCAGCATCGCGGCTGGTTCCAGTCCTCCCTCTGGACCGGCGTCATCGCGCAGGGCGGCGCGCCCTACAAGGCCGTACTCACCCATGGCTTCATCGTCGGCGAAGACGGCAAAAAGATCTCCAAGTCCGGCTCCTACGAAAAGCCACCGACGTCCGACAACTTCATCAACGACTACGGTGCCGACGTCATCCGCCTCTGGCTCGCCTCTCAGGACTTCACCCAGGACATCACTCTCTCCAAGAAAATCCTCGATAACGCCGCCGAGCAGTATCGCGGGTTCCGCAACGCGCTCCGCTATCAGCTCTCCGTCCTGCACGACTTCGAGTTCGATAAACACGCCCTGCCCTACGCGCAGCTCGATGTGCTCGACCGCTGGGCACTGCATCAGGCGGCGCGTTTCCTCGGCGAAGCCACCGCCGCCTACGATGCCTACGAATTCCACCGCGTGGTTTCCCTCTGCGCCCACTTCGTAGCCACCACCCTGTCCTCGGTTTACAACGACGTTTGCAAAGACCGCCTCTACACCTACGCCGTCCACCACCCCCAGCGCCGCAGCACCCAGACCGCCGTGCACGCCATCCATGGCATGCTGGTTCGCGTGCTCGCCCCGATCCTGACTTTCACCGCCGACGAAGCGTGGTGCCACGCGCACTTCAAGACCGACTTCGCCCCCGAGGGTGCCGCCACCCCATGCGTGCATCTCGCCGACTGGCCCGTCGCCACCCCCGAGTGGAGCGACGACGCGCTCGCCTCCGATTTCGCCGAACTCTTAAAAGTCCGCGCCAAGGTCAACGAGGCGCTCGAACCCATGCGCCAGGCCGGCAAACTCGGCAAATCGCTCGACGCCGCCGTCACCTTGACCGTTTCGTCCACCGACCCCTTGGCGGCGGTGCTGAAACGCCATACCGAATTTTTGCCCGAACTTTTCATCGTCTCGCAGGTCTCGGTGCAGGCCGGTGACAATCCTACTCTCGAACTTAGCGCCCAACCCTGCGCCGACCTCGGCTACGTCCGCTGTCCGCGGTGCTGGCGCTGGGTGCCGGCCCTGCAAACCACCGAGCACGGCGAGGTCTGTCCCCGCTGCGCGGAGGCCTTCGTCCAGTAACGAAGCTTACTTCGTGCGACTTGCCCCCTTTTTTGAACAAATTTTTTATACCCAAACAACATGGCAAAATCCACCCGCAAGATCGCCCCTGCCCCCAAGTCGCCAGCCAAAACCAGCAAAACGCCCCCTTCCGCCAAGCCCGCCAAACCAGTTAAGTCCGCCAAAGCCAAGCAACCCGCCAAACCGACGCCCAAACCCCTCAAGCCCGCGTCGAAAACCACCCCCGCCAACCCTCCCGTGAAACCCTCTAAGAAAACCGCTACTAAACCCGTCGACGCTCCCGCCAAGGCCAAACCCGCCGGCAAACCCGCGGCCGCCCCCGCCAAGGCCAAGCCCGCCGCGAAGCCCGTCGTTAAGTCCGCCGCCAAACCCGCATCGGCTCCGGTCGCCAAGGCGGCCCCGACCAAGGCCCCAGCGAAAGCCCCTGAGAAACCGGCGCCCGCCCCGGCAAAACCCGGCAAAGCGCAAGCCTTGGTCGTGCCCTTGCCTCTTGCCGGCAAAATCAGCCCTACGCTCAAGGGCAAGGACGCCGTGCGCGCCCGCATCCTGGCCCAGCGCGCCAAACCTGCCAAACCCGCCGCCTTCTCCCTCGACGAAGTGCTCGCCATCGCCCGCACCGCCAAAGCCACTGCCGAAGCCGCGCCCGTAGTGCCGGTCGCTATCATCGCCACCAAATCCGGCAAGACCGCGCCTCTGCCCGCCGACGCACTCAAACCCGTCGCCCCCACCAAAGTGAAGGCCGCATCCCTGGCCGACATTCTGGGCTTCAACCCCAAGGCCCGCGCCTCCCATGCCGAGAACGAGGAAGCCGCCATACCGGAGAAGTATAAACGCTACTACAAACTCCTCATCGAGCTGCGCAATCACGTCACCGGACAGGTCGATCAACACAGCGAGGAAACCTTGAAGCGCTCCGCCAAGGAAGATTCCGGCGACCTCTCCAGCTACGGCACCGACGGCGGCACCGACTCCTTCGACCGCGACTTCGCGCTCAGCCTGGTGGCCAACGAGCAGGAGGCCCTCGCCGAGATCGAAGCCGCCATCCAGCGCATCAAAGCCGGCAACTACGGCGTCTGCGAACACACCCAGCAGCCTATTCCGAAAGAGCGCCTGGTCGCGGTGCCCTTTACCCGTTACACCGCCGCCGCCATGAAGGAGATCGAAAAGACCCGCTACAAGGTGCGCGGTCAGTCCGGCATCCTCGGCGAAGGCGAAGAAGGCGGCCCCAAGATGGAAGACGACGGCGGCGGCGAATAAGCCTCCCGATTAGCAAGAAACACGAGGTGCGTCTTTTTCCGGCACCTCTCCGCTTAAATGCCTTCACCGCCCGTGGAACTAGAAACGCCGGATTCAACGCCCGTTTCCTCCCCTGCCCAGACTCCACCCTGGACCGCAAGACTGCGCGCCTACCGCCGTCTCTGGTCCCTGGCCCTGGGCGTTTTTGCCCTGGATCAACTCACCAAGGCGTGGATCGTCTCTCGTATTCAATTCACTGATGCACCGGTCTCCTGGCCCCCGCCCGATGCGATCACCGTGATCGACGGGTTTTTTCACCTCGTGCATGTAGGCAATACCGGGGCGGCGTGGAGCCTGTTTGAAGGCAAGAGCACGATCTTGGCCCTGCTAGCCGGCATCACCCTGGCGGCGATCTTTATCTGGAGACGCCACCTCGGTTTAAAGGAACCGCGGGTGCAACTCGCGTTTGGCCTGCTCTGCGGCGGCATCGTGGGCAACTTCGTCGACCGCCTGCGCTACAACCACGTGGTCGATTTCCTCGATTTTCATTTCGGGACTTACATTTACCCCACCTTTAACGTCGCGGATGCCGGTATCTGCATCGGCGTGCTGCTTTACCTTTACCACTCGTTTCGCGAACCCGCGCCCGGCGAGTAAACCCGGGCGACCGCTCCACTGCCATGCCTTCCGCGCCTGTCGCCGTCATCGATATCGGGAGTAATTCCATCAAGGTTCTGGTCGCCCATCTCCTCGACGACGGGCGTATCGAACAGCTCAAAAACAAAACCCTCGATTGCCGTATCAGTGCGGGCATCGCCGCCGCCACTCCCCGGCTCTCGGAGGATGGCATGGAGCGCGGACTGGCCGCCATCGTCGAACTCCTCGCCCTCGCCGCGCCCTACGCCCCGGCTCGTATCGCACTTGTAGCCACCAGCGCAGTGCGCGACGCCGCCAACGGCGACGCTTTCCGCGCCCGCGTGCTCGCCGCCACCGGCCATGCAGTGCGCCTGCTCTCGGGCGACGAAGAGGCCAACTTGATCGGCCTCGGCCTGACCATTGACCCCGCCCTCACCCACTTGCGCGATTTTTACGTCTTCGACCTCGGCGGAGGCAGCTTGGAATGCCTCAGCTTCCGCGACCGTCGCATCACCCAGTCCCTGAGCCTGCGCCTGGGCTGTGTGCGCATGACCGAAAAGTTTTTTGCCGATCCCGCCGCGCCGCTCGATCACGACCGCTGCACCGGCCTTGCCCTCTTCGTGAAACAAGAGCTGCGCCGCTCCGGTTTTCGCTTCGATCTGCCCGCGCCCGCCGCCGCCGTGTTCACCGGCGGCACGATAACCACCATCCGCGTGCTCAAGGGCGCACTCCACGGCGTCGTCCTCGCGGATACGCCCGCCGTGGTCGGGATCGACACCGTCACAGCCTTGCTGGACGAACTCGCGCCGTTGAATCTCGCCGGCCGCCAAGCCGTGCCCGGTATGCCGTCGGCACGCGCGGATGTGTTCCCGGCCGCGCTGGTCACCGTTCTGGCCATCGCCGAAAGCGCGGGCCTCGACCACTTCCACCACAGCTTGCACAACCTCCGCTGGGGCTTGGCGGCGGATCTGCTCGGGACCTAGGCCGCTGAATGAACCGCGAGTCGGGTCGAAACGTCTTAAACTTTGGCCGTGTTTGAGAAAAATCAGGCCAGCACGAAGGCAAAAAGCTGCTCGGCCAAGGCGACCGAGGCTTAGGTGGCCCAGCGGGCCATGCCACCGATGGTAACGCCGGCCCATCCCTTTTTTTTCAAACACGGCCTGGCGGTCGAGTCTTCCGGCTTCTGAGGGGTAGAGCCTAAGATTGGAAAAACTTTCTTGGCTCATTCCGCCGTTACCATCACGCCCCCCAAGTCCTTCCTTGAACATAAACTGGCCAGCATCGCGCTCATTCGTCTCGCTCTCTGCTCTCTTTTGCGTTGGGCACTTGATCTAATCGCAGGCCCGACTGGCGTATATTTGGAATTACTGGAAGCCCTTCAGTGCTGGTTCAAAAGCCGCTCTACCACCCATACGTTCCGTGCCAAAGCAGCGGATATCCTCGGCCAAGGGAGCTCTCCAGCTTCGCCCGCCCAAACCCTCCGCATTACCCATCAATTCGATACGAGCGCAGTGCAGCGCCTGCCGGGGCAGCAGGAGTTTTTCCGCCAATGCAGGGGTCCATCCCCGGTCAATAAACTCCAGATAACAACGCGCGTCGGGGCCGTAGATTTTGTCCCCCACCACAGGAAAGCCGAGCCAGTGCGCATGCGCCCGAATCTGATGTTTGCGACCGGTCTCGATCTTCACCTCCGCCAAAGTGAACCCACCCGCAACCAGCAAGGGACGGAAATGGGACCGCGCCGGCTTACCGTCCGCTCTTACCGTAGTCTTCATGAAAACGGGGCTGTGTTCGTCGTCGCCCAGCGGCTGATCTACGCTCACCGCACCGGCTAGTTCGCCAACCAGCACCGTGAGATAGGTTTTTTGAATACGTCCGGCTTGCAAAGCTTTTTGCAGCCGGCTCGCAGCCCGTTCGTCCTTGGCGAAAAGCACGATGCCGCTCGTCTCGCGATCCAGCCGAAAAATTAAGTGAGCTTTAGCCAGACCGTATCCTTCTTTGACTGCGCCGGCCAGACTGGACCAGGGGCCGGCCTTGGATGGGTGGCAGACCACATCGCCGGGCTTGTTAAATGCGAGCACATCGTCCTCGTCGCCCATTTGCCAGGTCGCGAGTTCTCCGGCGTCGATCAGTCTTACCTTTGAGGGGTCTTGCACTCGCGGCGGCCAGGCACACACCCGCAAGCGGCCACCATAGGTCCCGTCATCTTCGATCATGCCGGGCTTAGTCATTTACCGCCCTCGCTCGCCTGCGTCACCCGGCTCAACCGGAACCGAGCAAGCACGGCCGCGCCGATCCGGGCAGCCCAAGGCTTCGGCAGACGCGCGGCAAACGCAGAGACCAGCCAGTTACCCCACCCGCTCACGACTTGGGATCGTCCGGCGGCGAGCGCCCGCAAAGTGGTAATCACCACCTGATCGCTGGTTTGCCCCCAACGATCACTCACCGCGCCCTGTTTTAAACCCGCACGTTTAAAAAAATCGGTCGCAGTAGGTCCCGGACACACGGCCAAAGCAGTGACTCCCGTGCCCCGTAACTCCTCGTTAAGAGCCAGACTCCAGTGCAGCAAAAAGGCCTTGGTCGCCCCGTAGGTGGCAAGAAACGCCGTGGGTTGAAACGCCGCCGTGGAGGCGATATTCACCACCGCCCCACCCCGTTGCTTGAGCAAAGGCAGCAAGCGCAGCGTCAAATCAACCACCGCGCGCATGTTCACATCCATCATCCCGAGTTGATGCGTGCGCTCCACTTCGTCGCTGCGGCCATAGCCGCCAAAGCCGCTGTTGTTAATCAAGAGCACTTTACCTGTAGCCGCGACTTTCGCGAGATGGCTGAGCACCTTATCCGACGCCAGAGACAGTGCCGCAGAATCCCCTAAATCCACGGGAACATGGCAGGAGTTAAGCTGACTAAAAATAATGTCCGGTTTGCGGCGTGAAAGATTGCAAATGACCACATTTGAATTCAACTTCTGGGCGTGTTCGATGAACGCCTTCCCGATTCCGGAGGAGCCCCCCGTCACGATGATGACGGAATACTCGGACATCACTTTATGGAGCGTGTGCATACCACGACTTCGCACCCCTTCTGGCCAAGGTAAACCCAGATAAAAAAGAAATCATGAACAACACCCACGACCTGATCGTTTCCGGCATACACCTCGAACTCACTCCGTCCTTAAAGCAGTTTGTTCAGGAGAAAACCGTCCGACTCTTCCGTCACGAAGAGAGCATCATTAGAATGCGAGTTGAACTTGAGTGTGATCCGAAGCAAGATGTCGCTCACCGTTTCACCGCCAAGGGCCATATCTCGATCCACGGACCTGATATGAACGCCTCCGTTAGCACCGACGAATGCCACAAGGCTGTCTCCATGCTGGTAGATAAACTGGATCGCATGCTGACTCGCCGAGCCCAGCTTCAGAAAACCCGCCGCCACGTCGCGGTCGCCTCACCGGAGATCGGCTGACGCAACTTGTTTTTCTGCCGCATTACCGCACCGCGACTAAACTAGCGGTTAGCGTTTCCCCCCGGTGTCGGGGTCAGGACACTACCCGAAAAACCCGCCGCCTCACCTTGGTCACGGCGGGTTTTTCATTTTCAGCAATCATCGCTGGCATTCTTGGCGCGCCGGTCCGCGCGTCGTTTGCCAAAAAAAACGGACGATACCCAAAGGCATCGTCCGGTAATTGGTTAGCGGTATAAACACCGCTCCAGAATCGAGTTACTTGATCTCCTTGTGGACCGTGTGACGCTTGAGGAAGGGGTTATACTTCTTCTTTTCGATGCGCTCGGTGACAGTCTTCTTGTTACGGAAGGTCAGATAACGGGAGACGGGTTTGCCCTCTTTGCGGGCTTCGGTGCATTCCAGAGTGACGAGTTCTTGGGCCATGGTGTGATTGGTTAAAAGGTAAGAACGCAACGTTCCGTCTCGTCCGGCGCAAGCCCCGATTTCATTGATCGCAGATTTCATCGATCACACATCGTGCGCTCAAAAATCCCGACGGGCCTCCGAGGCCCGCAAGAAACGGCCCCCCTATTTTTGCCGCGCTGTCCGGTCGGACAATTAACACACGGTTTCGGCCAATCGACGCACGGTCGTAATCATGCATAAACGCTAGGGTGTCCGGGCATACCAATCACTATGAGACTTAACTACCTCCTGCCCCTCGCCTTCCTCTCCCTCGGCTTGAACGCCGCCCCCGTGCCGGTTGAAACCGTAACCGCACCAAGTCCGTGGTCGGTCACCTTGCGCGCGACTTACTTGGTAACCACCGACGGCTCCGATGCCTTCGGCACCAACGCAAAAGACGCGATCACGATCGAGGACAAGCTCATCCCCGAGTTCGATATCGATTACCGCATCAACGATAATTGGGCCATCGAGCTGGTTTTGACCGTCCCGCAAGAGCATAACGTCAAACTAAACGGCGTCCCCGTCGGTAATTTTAAGCACCTCCCCCCCACCCTCCTGGCCAAATACTATCCCGGCGAATGGGCCGGCTTCCGCCCTTACGTGGGCGCAGGTGCCAACTTCACCCTGATTTTTGACGAAACCATCGCTGGCGGCGCCCTGAAACTGGAAAACTACAGTGTCGGCCCCGCCGCTCAAGTAGGTGTTGATTACGCCATCACCAATCAAATCTCTCTGAACCTGGATGTTAAGCGCGCCATGCTCCGCACCGATGTGGAAACCGCAGGCGGCGCGAAAGTCACCAATCTGCAACTGGATCCGTGGTTGCTCGCCGTAGGTGTGAACTACGCGTTCTAAGCCGATTCGATCATTTTAAGTTTCTCGCTTAGCTCCCAAAGCCCGCCGGCACTTGCCCGGCGGGCTTTGTCGCGTATTTGGTTTGGCCGATGCGCCACTATACCTTTACCCAAAACTTTCACTCGGTCTACCAACATGCCGTCCAGCGCTTCGCCGCAGGCCAGCGCGGGGCTGAAACCTATTTCGATCTCGAACAGAACGCGTGGCTCGCCGCCAACGGGTTGAGTGCTCAGTCGTTCTACGACTATGCCGAGGATCAACTCGCCGTCGGCGAACCCGGTTATGAACAGGCCCTGCTGATCGAAGCGGTCCGTCGTGATTAC
>JAIXRU010000261.1 GCA_027485045.1 Opitutaceae bacterium
GCCTACCTCGACGCCACCGGCAAAAACCTGCTCGCCCTCGACCTCGGTAAAAACGCCGACGGCGGCGGACGTTTTCTGCGCTTCAATAACGAAGCCAAAGCCTACCTCGGCAGGTTAAACGTAAACGTGGACGCCACGCCCGATTCGTGGCGCGACACCGCCCTCTTCTCCGGTCTCAAAGCCGCCGACATCGCATCGCTCACGCTCCAGTTTCCCGATACGGCAAACCGCGTCACCTTCTCCCGCACCGCCGCCGATAAACCCTGGACCAGTCAGTCCACCCCCGCCGGCCAGCAGGTCAAAGCCAGCCTGCTCGATTCCCAGGCAGGGAATTTCGCCACCCTGCGCTACACCAACGTAGCCGCCAACCTCGACCCCGGCGTGATCGCCGCGCGCATCCTGCCCCGCGAAGCCAGCTTCACCACCTTTACCGGACGAATCGTTAAAATATCCTTCGCCCGCGCCGCCGAGCTCCCGACTCCGCCCGCTCCCCCAGCCAAAGAAGGCGAATCCACCCCACCCCCGCCGCCGCCCCCGCCCCGCCCCGTATATTTGGAAATCACCGATTCCCAGCCGGACACCGTGCTGGTCACTGCGGCAAAGACTCATGCGTTCGAGATCGCGGATTGGATCCACACCTCGCTACCCAAAACTGTGGCCGACTCCTTCGAGCCCGTGCCCGCACCCCCGGCGGTGCCGGAACCAAAGCCCGCGACCGAGCCCGTATCCGTGACCACCCCGCCCCTCACCGCGCCCGCGCCGTGAAAACCCACCGCAGCACCATAAACTCATCTCGAGCCACGACGACGAGCCTATGATTTCGCAGACTGCCGAGTTTGCCCTGCGTATGCCTTGTCGCGTTGATGGCCGGGATACACCGCACCGAAAGGCCACCCGCGCGGACACAAGCGGATGAAGTGACTGTCCGCGCGACTTAGGAATCTGGATGGAGTGACAGCGCATCCTGTGCGCGATATTCGGCCTCTGAGCGTTTGAAATGAAAGCGTCAGCAGGCAGCTTTTTCCGACACAAGAAACGGGGAACTCGTGCGCGATCGATCAGTGGAGAAGCGTTACCAAACGACGCGCACGATGCCGGAGTCGGTAATGTTGCCATCTTTGGTGATGAGAGGCACGCCAAGCACCAAAGCCTCGGCGACGATGAGGCGGTCGTAGGGATCGGGATGAGGGAGCGCCAACACCAGGGCTTTTAGCGCCGCTTCGAGGCTGGTCGGAAGTACGGCATTATAAGTCAAAGCCTCGTCAAAAACAGATGAAGGCCGGCGCGCCCCCAGGTCGATCTTGCCGGCGTCGAGCAGCCGGCCCAGTTCCATGATGGCCGCCGATGGGATGGCGAGTTCACCCGGCCCAGACTACTCGATTAATCGTGTGGCCTTGGCCCCAATTTCTTGGGCGAGAGCACCGACCAAACAAGCGGATGCGTATCGAGTACGTATCTTATCTTCAAAGAAGCTCGCCCGGAGACAAGGTGGGCTTGGTGAGGTCAACGCCGGGCTTCACAAACTCTTTCCCCGTCGTGTCTAGGAACCAGCCTATCGCTGGATTCGGTGCGCCTACCCAGCCGAAGGGATCTGTTAAAGCGAACGCAGGAACGCCATTAACTCTTTCTTCTGCGGGGCAGATAAATTCACGTAGCGATTACGCGAGAGAACCGCTTCGCCGTCATGCGCTTTTATTGCAGTGTCCAGGGAAGACGTGCGACCGTCGTGCAGATAAGACGGGCGCAAAGACAAACCCCACAGGGGAGCGGTGCGCATGTCACGGTCACCGGCGGGACCTTGCACAATGCCATCACCGAGCGACCCCATATCATGCAGGAGCAAATCAGAGTAGAGCACGACCCGCTTCTGCGATAATGCGGCGATGGGGCTTGAGCCGGTGGTCAGGGCGGGAATGTGACAGGCGGTGCAGTTTATGCTGTGAAAAACACGCTCACCCTCAAGCACCTCAGCGGTGACGGTTCCGCGGGTAGGCGGAGCCAGAAGGCGCATGTAGGCGGCGGCGCGATCAACGTCGGACTTACCAGTGGTGGGATTCACGTGATCCTCGGGATCCATAATCTGATCAGCCCGAGCCAGTAGTGCAGCTTTTCCGTTGGGCGCATTTTCCTCGGGAAAGAACCGGTTGGTTATGCCCATCTCGTTTACGTAGGCATCGGCCGCGAAAGCGAGCAAGGTAGCCTGCTGGCTTTTCCAACCAAAACGACCAACGCGTTGTGTCCCGGTCGAGACATCGTTGATCAAGGCAGCACGGCCGCGAACCCCGTCAGGCTTTGCGGCAGCCGCCAAGGCCAAGAGCGTCGCATCAGGAATGGCTTCGATCAAACCAGCACCAAAGAGCGGAGTGCTGACTCGCCGGGTGACGGTATTGGCCTCGCGCGGCACCACTTCACGGAAAGCGGGGTCAATCGCGCGCGCCTGCAAAAGCGAACCTCCGCGAGCCGCCAACGAGTCAAAAAGCTCGTTGGTGGTCAGACCGAAGCGTGTCACAGTACGGCCGCTGGCTCCCCCAGGTCCGCCGGTATTGTGACAAACAATACAAGAAGTGTCGTTGAAAATCGGGCCCAAGCCGCTGTCCACCGTCTCCACCTGGCGAAAACTTTCGAGTCCGTTGCGATACGCCGCCAAATCAACGGAAGTAAGCCCGGCGATCGGGCCTCCAGTTTGGCCGGCAGCCGAAGGTCGTGGCGGCGGCGGTTGCTGGGCGAACGCAGCTCCGATACATAGAAACGCCAAAAGAAAACGAAGGGGCCTCATCGGAGAAATCGTATTGGGGGTTAAACGATACGAGAGGGAGTTATTCGCGACCCTTAGGCGGGGCATCTTCTCTTGGCACACGGGGACCGAAACCGTCTTGCGGGGGGCGGGCAGGCCGCTCCGGACGGAGTTCGTCGGCAGTGAGCACGCCGTCGCGATTTTTGTCTAATTTGCGCAAGGCTTCGGCGGATGCGGCGATCTCCGCTTCGGATAACTCACCATCGTGATTGGTATCGAAAACCGAGTAAGGCCCCAGGGCTTTCGGCCCTCGTAAAGCCGGCCTGAGCGAGTCCATTTTACCTGTGGTGGCATTGGCGGAACTAGGCGGAGAGACATCGGCGGCGTTCGCTTGCGCCCCTAACCCGACTTCCGCAACTGGAGGTTTCTGATTACGGAAGTCGTTGATTTATAGTTTAAGCACCCTGAAAGGTCGCCACTACACGACCTGCTGGTAGCGTATACGAGGTGGGGATTGAGGAGGTAGTTGCAGGCCGAGTTGAGTGAGCAACACCTCAACGTCGGCACTGGGTTGGGTGCGTCGCACCAAGAGCAGTTCGCGTCCATCGGTGGTGGGCACAGCCACGTCCAACAGCTGCACGGTTGCGAGTTTCTCAAATACACTGCGCGGCATCAAGCCGCCCCCGATTTTCCGCAGTTGCTGGCGCAGCGTGATCGACAGGCAGTAAGCTAAAAACGCGACGAAGAGGTGCGCTTCTATCCTGTCTGGGCGTTGGTGGTAGATCGGCCGCAGGCCGAGGTCTCCTTTGAGCGTGCGGAAGGCTTCCTCGACAAAACAGAGTTGCATGTAGCAACGCCAGATCAGTTCAGGGTCGTTTTCAGTCAGGTTGGTTCGCAGCAGGTATTTGCCCTCTCGGCTTCGGGTTTGCCGCAATCTTTCCCTGTCCAACTCAAACGCGAGCAGTCCTTCGGCACCCACCTCCACTTTCACCAGGCTCTTCACGATGCGCCCGGCTTTTTCCTGCGCGGCTCCGATTTTTTTGAGCAACTCGTCTCGGGCCGGCGCTTGTTTTTTGAGTTCGATCAAGCGTTTCCAATACGCCTTGAGGCGACGCTGGCGCATGCCGCGTTCCTTGCCGGCGCGTGCCCCGCTCTCGGCCAGCACGTAGAGTTCACCTTCGTGAGGCAGGAGTTTTACCCGCAGTTTCGGTTTAACGACCTGCCAGGGGCGGTCGGCCAGGTCGGCTTCGTGGCGGGTGAGCCGGCCTTTTGGCGTGCCGACCAGGTAACGCACGCCGGAGTCCTCAGCGCGCAACTCGGCGAGGATTTCCTCAGTGGGGATGCCCCGGTCCATCACCCAGATGCGCTCGGCCTTGCCATAGCGGCGCCGGATGGTGGCGAGCATGCCGCGCAGGGTCGTCTTGTCGGTGGTATTGCCCGGAAACATCTCGTAGGCCAGGGGCAGTCCTTCAGGCGTGACCACGAGGGCGACGACGACTTGCACGCAGTCGCTGCGTTTATCCCGGCTGTAGCCGAAACGGCGCGGGTCGGTTTCGTCGTCCGGCACGTCGCACTCGAAGTAGGTGCTGGTCAGATCGTAGAGCAGCACCTCGTAGCGCACGCCGAAAAGCTCGCTCCAACGCTGGCGCAGGTGGGCGAAGAGCTCTTCCTTGTGCTCGAGCAAGAGGTCGTGGCAGCGGTAGAGGGTGTCGTCTTGCGCGGCTCGGGCATCGACTCCGAGCAGGTCGGGCAACGCAGTTGTGGAAAACCAATGACTATGCAGATGCCACTCGCTGCCGGGTGCGAGCAGGCGGTAGATAACGAGAATGCGCAGAACCTTCTCCCAGTCGGTGCCTTCACGCGTGCAGGGCAGACGGGAGCCGAAGAAGTCATCAAGGTGAAGGCTGCGCCAGAGTTGATCGCCCAACCAACACGCGCCCCATTGACGCGGACGTTCAAGACGCAGCGCTTCCAGGCACACTTGGATAGCGGCCGTGCCGTCGGCAGGTGGCTCACGATCGGAGGGAAACAAGGCGAGCTGGCGGCAGTCGCCCCGGGCTTCGTCGAAAACACTCACCGTGCGCTCCCAGGCTCGGCGCTGGCTGTCGTTCAACTCGCCCAGATACAGCACGTGGCGTTGGGCGACTTTGCCGCCCGCGTAGCGGTGACTCTCCACCACGGACCAAGAGCGATGCACTTTGCCGTCTTTACGTCGCTGGCTGCATTTCAGGAACATGCGCGCACTTTAGCGGATTCGCTACCGCCCGCCTAGAGGCTTGGTCGCCACTACACGCCCTTTTCGGAATCGCTTGGTTTGATAAACAATAAGTTCCGTCACCAGGAAGGCTCAAAATTGTCGGAAACAGGTCCCAGTTGCGGAAGTCGGGCTA
>JAIXRU010000027.1 GCA_027485045.1 Opitutaceae bacterium
CAAGATCGTCGTCAAGTGCCGGTAGACCCGCGGGTCGGCATTGGCGAGCGCCTCGAACGCAGCGGCCGGCATGAAGCTCAGGCGTGTTTCGCGCACGGCCGTCACGGTGGCGGAGCGCGGCTGGCCGTCGCAAAGACTGAATTCACCGAGAAAGTCACCGGGCTTGAGATAGCCGAGCACGCTGTCGGAGTCGGTTTCGGTCGAAGTGAGTTCGAGGCGGACCTCCCCGCTGTCTATAAAGTAGCAGCCATTGCCCGGTTCACCGACCTCCATGATACAGGCGTCTTTCGGGAAATTGACCGGTTGAAAGTAGGATTGAACGGTGGCTCGGTCGGTCTGGGAAAGGGAGTCGAGGAAAGTCATGGTAAAACGCGAGTAACTGATCGCCATTTCTCGGGCAAGGCTCCGCTGCCGGTCGATTGTTAAAAACGTGCGGCGGGACCAGTCTGAGACTCTGCCGGGCCTGGTAAAAACGGGGGCGATGCCGTGTGGGGCGTGTCCGAAGCAGCGTAAGCCTCATCGGCCAGTCGGCCAACCGGCCCCCCCCCAAGACCACCGCCATCCCCTTCCAAACGGCAAGGTAGGGTTTCACCCCATAGCCCCGTCCCGAAAAACGGTGTTTCATACTCTAAACTAGGCTTTGCGACACTATTAACACCGCATTTTCCCGCCACTCGACGCGAAAGCGTCCGAGACGTGGACAAAAATCTTCCACAAAACCCATGTCCCCACCGTCCACCCTGCTCTCAACGGACATTCTCCGGGCTTCGACTTCCCGCTACCCTCAGGCTCCGAAAGCACAACCCAAGCAACCCGCCGCTGCCTGCAATCGTCCTTGCGGCCTGACCTTGGTTCCTTCCGCCCCCGCGAACAAAACCGCATGAGCATCCCCCCCCGAAAAGTCAGTGTATTGATTGGCGATGACCACGCCATCGTACGCCAGGGGCTCTGCTCCCTCCTCCTCGCCGATGGAAATTTCATCATCGTCGGCGAGGCCGGCAACGGCCACGAGGCAGTCGCCCTCGCGAAGACCTTAAGCCCGGATGTGGTCGTCCTCGATATAGCGATGCCCCAGTTAAACGGCATCGACGCCGCCCGCCAGATCCTGGCCGCACGCCCCACCGCCCGCGTTATCATGCTCTCCGCCCACAAGGAGGATGAATACGTTAGCCGCGCCTTGGAAATAGGTGCGCATGGCTTCCTCGAAAAGCAGACCTCCTCCGAAGTCCTCGCCAAGGCGATCCGCACTGTCGCCGCCGGACAGCCTTTTTTTAACCCCGCCATCCTGCGCCGGCTGAAACTCCTGCTCGACCGCAACGGCCAGGCCGTGACCAACGGAAACCGCCTCACTTGCCGCGAACGCGAGGTCCTCCAACTCGTCGCCGAAGGCGCGGCCAACAAGCAGATCGCCGCCGTGCTCACCATCAGCATCAAGACCGTCGAGAAACACCGCCAGCATCTCATGGATAAACTCAACATCCACGACACCGCCGGCCTCACCCGCTACGCCATCTCCACCGGCGTGATCGAAATCGGAATACAGAAGCAGATCGCTTAAGATTTTGCCCGCCACCCGCCCCACCTGACTGCCGAGCCACCGACGCGCCCAGACCGACCGCCCATGAAGAAAAAAAGCCCCACGCCGGCATTTAAAGCTCAACGTCTGCCCAAATGCCCCACCGGCATCCAGGGCCTCGATGAAATCACCGGCGGCGGTCTTCCCAGACAGCGGCCCACCTTGGTCTGCGGCAGCGCCGGCTGCGGCAAGACCCTGCTCGCGGCCGAGTTTCTGGTGCGCGGCGCGATGCAGTTCGACGAACCCGGCGTATTCATGGCCTTCGAGGAGACCGAATCTGAACTCAAGGCCAACGTCGCCTCCCTAGGCTTCGACCTCGATACCCTGATTGATCGCAAAAAAATCCTCCTCGACTACGTCCACATTGAGCAGGGCGACACCCAGGAAAGCGGCGATTACGATCTTGAGGGTTTGTTCGTCCGGCTGGGCCACGCCATCGACTCCATCGGCGCCAAACGCGTCGTGTTGGATACCTTGGAGGTCCTGTTCGCCAGTCTGCCCAACGAGGCCATCCTGCGCTCGGAGTTGCGCCGTCTTTTCCGCTGGCTGAAGGAAAAAGGCGTCACCGCCGTCATCACCGCCGAGCGGGGCCGCGAGCAACTCACCCGGCATGGCCTTGAGGAATACGTCTCCGACTGCGTCATCCTGCTCGATCACCGCATCAACGACCAGATCGCCACCCGCCACCTGCGCGTGGTGAAGTATCGCGGCGCCATGCACGGCACCAACGAGTTCCCCTTCCTCATCGGCGACGAGGGTATCAGCGTGCTGCCCATCACGTCGCTTTCGCTCAATCACAAGGTCTCCGCCGAGCGCATCGCGACCGGCATTCCCCGCCTCGACGCCATGCTCGGCGGGCGCGGCTTCTTCCGCGGCAGCAGCATCCTCCTCACCGGCACCCCCGGCACCGGCAAGACGATCATCGCCGCCAACTTCGCCCAAGCCGCCGCACTTCGGGGCGAGCGCGTGCTCTTCTTCTCCTTCGAAGAGTCTCCCGATCAGATCATCCGCAACATGCACTCCATCGGCCTGCGCCTGGACCCCTTGGTTAAACGCGGCCTGCTGCGCTTCCACTCCGCCCGACCCTCGCTCTACGGCCTGGAGATGCATCTCGCGACGATGTTTAAGGAAATCGCCGCCTTCAAACCGCACGTCGTCGTCGTGGACCCCATCACCAGCCTGATGAGCTCGGGCACCGACTCCGAGGGCAAGGGCATGGTCACCCGCCTGATCGACTACCTCAAAGCCGGCCTGGTCACCTCGCTCTTCACCAGCCTCACTCAGGGTGGCCACGCCTTGCAGCAAAGCGAAGCCGCCATGTCCTCGCTCATGGACTCGTGGATTCTCCTCCAGGACTACGAGGGCAACGGCGAGCGCAACCGCGTCCTCTATGTGCTCAAAGCCCGCGGCATGGCGCACTCCAACCAGATTCGCGAGTTCCTCATCTCCAACCACGGTATCGACTTGGTGGATGCCTACATCGGCCCCGGCGGCGTCTTGACCGGCTCCGCCCGCGCCGCGCAGCACTCCCTGGAAAAAGCCGCCGTGCTCGCCAGCCAGCAGGAAGCCGCCCAGCTCAAGCGCGAGGTCGAGCGCAAACACGGTGCCCTCGAATACAAGATCAGCGGCCTGCGCTCCGATTACGAGACCGAGGCCGCCGAGCTGCGCCGCATCGCCGAGCAGGTCGGCACCCGCACCTTCGTGCTCGGCACCGAGCGCGACGCCTCCGGCATCCTCCGCCAGGCCGACGTCAAGGCGTCTGCCTTCGCCCCGGCCAAACCGATCCATACCAAGATCAAGGTATGAAAACCAAACGCCCCCGATCTCCCGCCGGCGCCGCGCCCCCGGTGGCTGCTCCACCGCGCGGGGCCTCCGGCAACAAAAAAATCCGCCTACGGCTCTACGTGGCCGGTGCCACCACGCGTTCGCGCAATGCCGTCGTGCGCATCCGCAACCTGTGCGAAAACGAGCTGGCCGGTCGCTGCGATCTGAAGGTGATCGACATCTACCAACAGCCTGAACTCGCCCGCCTCAACCAGATCGTCGCCACGCCCACCCTCATCAAGGAAATGCCCCGCCCCGTCCGCCGCTACATCGGAAATCTCGCCGACATTATCGATCTGCTCTCCGGGCTGGATTTGGACCTTGAGGCCAAAGTCGCTGCATGAGCGTGAAGCGTAAAACGAGTACGGTTCGCCCCACTCCGGCGCGCGAACTCGCCGCTATTCGCGCCCGTCTGGCCGAAACCGAGCAGGCCCTGCGAGCCATCCGCAACGGCGAGGTGGACACCGTGTTCGTGGCCGGGAAAAAGAAATCGCAAATCTTCACCCTCAACGGAGCCGAGCAAAGCTGCCGCCTACTCATCGAAACCATGAACGAGGGCGCACTCACCCTTACTGCCGACAAAACGATCCTGTATGCCAACCAGTGCTTCGCCCGGCTGGTTAGGTCCCCCTTGGAACAGATAGCCGGCACTTCCTTCCGGCGTTTCCTGCCCGCCGCCGATCTTACCGCCCTGCGCACGCTATTGAGGCGAGACGCGAAGGACGGTCTCAAAATCCAAGTCCAGCTCATCGCCGCCGATTCCACCATTATCCCGGCTCAAATCTCACTCCATCGCCTCGTCGAGCCCGGCTCCACCCACGTCACCCTCGGCATGGTGGTGACGGATATGACTAAAGTGCGACGCAACGAAGAACGCCTGCGCGCCTTGGCCAATCACCTCACGCAAGTCCAGGAGGCCGAACGCGGAAGCGTCGCCCTGGACCTGCACGACAACATTACCCAGATGCTCTGCGCCGTCCTCTATCGCAGCCAGACACTCGCCGACAGTTTGGTCGGACACGACAGCCCGGCTCGGGAAGAAGCGAAGGCACTGCGCGATCTGCTCGGCCAGACCAGCGCCGACGTAGAACGCATTTCCCGCAGTCTACGGCCCGGTGTATTGGAACATCTGGGACTGGCCGTCGCGCTCAAAACCGCCTGCAAAGAGTTCACCCGCCGCAGCGGCATTCCGCACCGCCTGAGCTGCGGGACACTCGGCCAACGACTCCCCATCAAGGCCGAGCTGGTGCTCTACCGCATACTTCAAGCCGCCCTGCAAAACGTAGAGCGCCATTCCCAAGCCAGCCAGGTTACCGTCCGCCTGAGTGGTTCCTCCAGCGGCGTGCGCTTGAGCATAAAAGACGATGGCATCGGCTTCGACCCCGATCTGCGTTCCCACCGCAAACACGGTCTGATTGACCTCGGCCTGCTCGCCATGCGCGAACGGGTTAGTCACATCGGCGGCACCTTTCTGCTCAAAACCGCACCCCGCGCGGGCACGGAAATCGTGGCCCGCATTCCTTTCGAGCCGGCGCCCCTGCACTTGTTAAAGTCGTTTGCTAATCACCACGATGAAGAGCATCCCAAAAACCAGGTTAAGACCGCTGGTTCTGAAAAAAGATCGGTCGGTAACATGGGTTCAAAAAGTTAGACTATCGCACAACCAGCGCCATCCGCGCTTGAACTGAGCCGTATGGCTGCGGTGCTAGCTGTAACGTTTGCCCGCTACGTTCATAGCTCTCGGCCACCCCCTCCGGCCCGATCCCTGACAATGATTCAGTTTCCGATCAGAAAAAGAACAATACCTCATCGAGGGCTTGCCTCTTTTACCGACTCAAGTCGTTGCAAAGCCTCTTTCCAATCGAGCGGTAAGTCCTTCACCGAGGTCTCTATCGTTACAAATTTCATTTTGTGCGACGTCACGCGGCTGTTTTTCATCGCGGCATAGTGAATAGGGGAAAGCACAAAATCGTCGCGCGATGCTTTGTCCCTCCACGCCGTCATCGTCCACGCTTTCGCCCCGAAGAGTTGGAAGCGAAATGAATAGCCGAGGAGTCCCTCGTGATTCGGCAAATCGGCGAGCACTCGTTTCGTATCGGTGAAGAAAGGTTTCCGTTGTCCCGGCCGATGCTCCACCTCGCTCAAGGTGACGATCACCTTTTGCTCGGGCCTGATTCCCAGCGACTGCGCGGTGGCGATCCGGCGATAGGGAGCCGTGTAGCTGCAGGCGGTGAACAGAGTGAGCCCACTCAGCAAAAGGAGGCGCAGGCTGATTCTCGCGGACTGCCGCAGGGCGGGGCGGTCCTTCGAGAAAAGATCTGTTTTGGAGCGCGGGCCGTTTTGATTTTTCATCGTAAAATTCATCAGAGCGAAGGGTTTGGGCGGGTATCAATCAGTCGTGCGAGCAGGGCCGTGGCCACGCCTCCGCGCGCCCGACGCAGGCCACCGCCACGTCAGCGCGAAGGTATCCCGTGCGTCGGCGGTTCGCGATGGAGGTGTCTTGCGCATCACTTTACCCAAGCCGTCTGGATGCACTCCACCTGCTTGCGATGCAGACGAAGGTGAAAGCCCGCCATAGCGTGCCAACCCGCCGCATCGAGCGGGCCAAACCACGGATGGTCATAACGCGTTTTCGTGCGCAGGTCCGCTACACCCGCCACAGTGGCAGCAAGCGTGTCGCAGCTCTGCGCAAAGGCCGCCAGCACTTCGGGACCAATGCCCGCCGCCGGCTTCACCGCCGCCGTGCTGACCACGCGAACCGGCACCCGGCCTTGGGCGAGCAGAGTGATCGCCTCGGCGATCTCGACATTCACAATTCGCAGGTGCTCCAGCGTCATGAATACGGACCAGTTGCGGCTGCTGTCTTCCAGGCCGGGCAAGCGTTTGATCAACGTGGGCCGGGCGGCCGCCTCTACCGACAACCCGCGCGCCATCGCCAGCAACCGGTCACGTTCGATAACGAGCAATGCCGCCGCGTTTTCGCGGGTGGCCTGCCAGCGGTGCCAGCCAAAAATCAAGCGGGCGACCAACAGTTCGGGCTTCGGTAAACCGGCTCCGGGCGGCGCAAGCCGGGGTGATGCGGACGTCGGTTTATCCAAAAGTGCGGACGATGAATGGGCGGGTGTTTTCATACTTTCAAAACGCAAGTAATTTAGTTGTGAGTTGCAAGTATAATTTGGGTTATCATAGTTTGCCACCATGTCCGCTGCCTCTGCCAAACGCCGTTCACCGTGTCCCGTAGCCTGCGGCCTGGATCTTTTTGGCGACCGATGGACGCTGTTGGTGGTGCGCGATCTGATGTTTGGGGCGGAGCGGTTCAAGGACTTCGCCGCTGCGCCCGAAGGCATCCCGACCAACTTGCTCGCCGATCGACTCGCTCGTCTGCAAAGCGCCGGCGTGGTCGAGCCCACCGCGGCAGCTGACGGCTCACGTCACCCGGCCTATCGGCTGACCGCGAAAGGCAAAGCCCTTTATCCCGTGCTCGCCGCACTCCGCGACTGGGGCCTGGAGTGGGAAAAAGGGACCCGCACGCGTGGGTAAGCTCGCCGAGCGACGGCAAAAAATCAGTAGGCCACTGACAGCGTTACGGAGGCAAAACAGGTCCAGGGTTCGGGCTGGGTCTCGAATTCCTTGGAGCGTCCAACGTAGGCACCAGTCAGTTGCCAAGCCCCCCCAAATGATCCCCACGCCGGACTGCACGTCAGCCACGAAGGTGTTTTTCTCCACCGAGCGACTATCGCGCCAGGTGTTACCATCGAGGAAAATATCCTGCGCGACGGCCCGCCCATCTACTCCCGCAAATAGAAAAACACTCACCGAACGCTCGACTGCGATTCGGGGATCATGGTCATCGCCGGGAGCGGCCCCGATGGCTCCGCCGCGCGCGAGCTGAACACCGAAATCCGTGGGCAGATTTAACCCGATTCGCACCTGGGCGCCGAGGTTGGCGAAGGTTTGCACGTTGCCGAGGGAGACACCGGCCACCGGAATAAAATCGAAACCCAGGGCATCGCCAAAGGCACGGGTGTAGGCGCGATAACGCCGCTCGTAGATCAGGTTTATGCCGGGCTCGTCACCCAGTTGATAGTCCCAGCCCGCCGGTGTAACCGCGCCAATCGCATCATGGACGGTGCTTTGCGCCTTCTCTGCCCATGAGGATGGACCCACGATCCCGAGCTGAATGGAAACAATGTCGGCGCGGGTCGTATTTTTGGAAATGAATGAGAGTTCGAAATAGCTCCAGCCCACGTAGGGCCGATCCGTGGGGTCGGGATTAACCAGCACAGTGTCGGTCGGAGTATAAATTTGCTGCCCGATGGAGATACCGAAGTTTTTCTGGGTATCAGCGCGATTTACAAAAGGCAGTGAGGTAAGTAAACCGTGCTGCCAGCCCGTCCTCCCCCAGTCCGACAGGTCGGCGCTCAACCACGAGATTTTGGCCCCGTTGGTGTAGTTTTCATCGGTGCCGCCAAAGTGGTCGTTTTCGGTGTAAATTGTGAACACCCCAGTGTGGCGGGCGCGCTCTACCGGAGTAGCCGCGACTTCAGTGGCGGTTCCATCGGACACTTGAGCGGGAAGCAGGGCGGGGAGGGCGAGACTAGCGCAGGCGAGGAGAAGAAAGTGACGGATTCGATGGACTGATTTCATATATAACGGGGCGATTTTAGGCCGACGGATAGGAAGCGGCTAAAGGGTAACGCCGACTGAGTTCACGGTGGTGAAAAAGCAGCGTTTCGATGCGCCCGACTACCGTTCGATTGGCGGGTTTTAGGTACCGGTCCGACAGGGAGCGCTGGTCAAATGCTGCTAAAGTGGAGATTTCCTGCGCGAGCGCGGATATGGCCAACTGCGCATCGGCTTCAGTCGGGAATAAATCGTAGCAGAGAGGGTAAAGTATAGCCATGTTGGAGGACAAAATACGCCTTACAACGCCACGGATAAATAGGGTGTTACCCGCCGAAGCCGGGGAATCGAAATCGAGGAGCTGCCTCATTTGGAGCCTTGCCGCCATGGGCTTAAATAAACACGCAAAAGCAGGCCCGTTTCCTATGTATCAGGTGCCTTTTGGGGCCAATTCCACGACCGCTTCCCCCGGTTTCGTAAGGCTGTAAATGGGTGTGAGGTGGCGTAGAAACCAGCCGGATAGGACGATCAGCACGAGGTAGTAAGCTGTAAGCGCGAACAAACGCATCGGCGTAAGGTCGCCGCTCATTTCGCCCAAGAGAAGGGTGACCAGTGCGCGAGCCGTGTGGATCAGCGGAGCGAGGCCAAAAAGGAGACGAGGCGGCACCCCAAGGGCGGGCAGTAGGTAAAGGGGCAAAGTGTAAGGCATACCCGGTATGAGGCAGCAAATCAGGGTGGCATTGAGGTGCCCACTGCCGGCGAGTTTGGCCCGCCACGGCGCGAGGCGGGTCAAGAGCCGGGCAGGCAGATAGCGAACCAAAACCCAGCCAAGCACGTGCTGGATGATGCCGCTGACTGCGACGACGACGATGCCCCCCAGAAAATCGAAACGCACCCCGGCGACCAAGTGTAGCACGCTGACTGGGAAGCCGATGAGTGGCAGCACTGCGATGGCGGCAAAAACTGCGAGGCCCGGCAGAGCTTGGGCGCGGGCGTGAAGGTGGGCCATATCGAGATGGCGCTGGAGCAAAACCAGCCCGATGAAGCCAAGGACAACAAAGACGGCGGTGGCCAGAATGCGGACGGTGATGGCGACCGTGCCGATCCGGAAGAGCACACGGACGGGCGGGGGTGGAGCGTCATCAGGCATTTATCCACTCCAAGTCGACGACCAGCGGCAGGTGATCCGAAGCGCGCCGGGTTAAGAGATTGGCCGGGCTTTGCACGCCGAGGATTTTAAAATGCGGGGTGACAAAGATGTGATCAAGGGTGCGCAGGGGCAGAAAAGACGGGAAGGTTTTGAGCGCGATATGCCCAGGAGCGTGGGCCTGCACATCGCGGAGCTGGGGACCTTGGCCGGAGCGGGTGGCCCAACCGGCGGTGAGGCGGCGGTAGAGCGGCCCGCCGGGTGCGAGGTTTAGGTCACCCAAGAAAAGAGCGGGCCGGTCCGGGGTAAGACCGCCGAGAAAGTCG
>JAIXRU010000078.1 GCA_027485045.1 Opitutaceae bacterium
AGGTGGAGGACGGATCGACGGCGAGCAGGACGGGTTTGCCCGAGAGAATGAATTGATCGAGGGCGTATTCCTGGGCGGCGCCCAGGCCGGTGGGATGGAGGACGGCGAGAGCGGCAAGGTCGGCAGGCAGACTGGTGAAGCCGGGCTGGATGGGAACGATTTGGAAGGCGCGGGCCCATTCGTCGTAAACGATCTGGCCGCGAGTGGGCGGACGTTGCCCCATCATCATGGGATTAAACGGCGGGGCGGTCAGGGGCAGCTTGGTGAGCAGGCCGAGTTTGGGTTTGTTTAACTGCTGCACGGAGTGCAGGAGCGAGGAGAGATCGTATTCAAGAAACTCCTCGCGCTGTGCGCTCAGGGTCGGAATCGCTTTTTGCTGTTCGGCCTGGGTGACGACGAGGCCGAGGTAGAAAGGCTCGCCGCTCATGGGTATCTGTTGAGCCTGGAGACCGGCGGCCTGGGCGCGTTCCTCCTCGGGGGTGTCGGGCGCGGGGGAGGTGACGGCGAGGGAGAGTTTGCCGCCCGAGGCGCGCACGTAGGCGCGGAGCATTTCCTCCACGCGGTCGGCGTAGTTTTTGTATTGGGTGGGCAGGCCCGCTGCATCGCGGCTGGCGTAGAGGTGGAGGGAGACGGGTTCCTCGATTTTCGCGAGAAGGGCGCGGGTGCCGGGGGAGAGAGTGTAAATTTTCCCGGCGGTAAGATCGCCGCGCAGCGGAAGCCGGGCGGCGATAAAGTTGATCAGAAGCAGGACAACGGCGAGGAGGACAACGGCGATGGTTTTGCGAAGACCGATTTTCATGGCGGGGAAGCGTGGGGCCGGGGCGGTTGGGCGGGGTGCGGAATTAGCGTTCGAGGACGACGACGTTTACGGTCAGGGCCAGGGCGATAAGGGAGCCGAAATAGGCCAGATCACGCGGATCGATGATGCCCTTGGTGAAGGCTTCGAAGTGGGGGATGAAGCCGAGGTTGGCGATGAAATCGACCGCCGCTACGGGCAGGAAGCTGGAGAGCAGGCCGTTGAATACGCTCCAGCCGAGAAAGACGAAGACGAGGCAGGTAACAACGCCGAGCACGAAGGCGATGACCTGGTTTTTCGTCAGCGCTGAGAGCAGTGAGCAGATGGCGAGGTAGGCGCCGGCCATGAGTGCGCTGCCGAGGTAGCCCGAGAAAACCGTGCCCCAGTCGGGATTCCCCAGCCAGCCGATGGTCAACGCGAGCGGGAAGGTGAGTGCCAGGCCGAGCGCGAGAAAGGCCCAGGCAGCGAGAAACTTTCCTACGACGGCGTCGAGGGTGGTAAGCGGCAGGGTGAAGAGTAATTCGATGGTGCCGCCGCGGCGTTCTTCGGCCCAGAGCCGCATGCCCACGGCGGGAATGAGAAACAGGTAGAGCCAGGGGTGGAATACGAAGAAACTCTGCAGGGACGCCTGGTTGGCCTTGAACAAACCGCCGACGAAGAAGGCGAGACCGACCGAGGCCACGAGGAAAACGATCAGGAAAACGTAGGCTACCGGAGAGCGGAAGTAGCCGAGGAATTCACGTTTAAACACGGGTGTTAGTTGAGACATGGCGCGAAAAAAAACGATAGGGTGGGGGGCGATGGGCCAAGCGGCGGGTTGGTTCAGACTTCGCTGCGAGTGAGGTCGCGGAAGATTTCGTCGAGACGGGCACCGGTTTTGCGGGCGCGGAAGACGGCGGGGGTTTCATCAACCACCACTTTCCCCTGGGAGATCAGGATGATGCGGGTGCAGATGGCGTCCACTTCCTCCAGGATGTGCGTCGATAAAATAACCGCGCGGTCGGCGGCCATGGTTTTAATCAGCGCACGTACCTCATTTTTCTGGTTGGGATCGAGACCGTCGGTGGGTTCGTCGAGCACGAGGCACGGTGGTTCGTGGAGCAGTGCCTGGGCGAAGCCAACGCGTTGCTTGTAACCCTTGGACAAGGTTTCGATGGCTTGGCGGCGAACGGGTTCGAGGTGAGTGCGCGCCACCGCGCGATCCACGCGTGCCCGGCGCTCGGCGGCCTGGCGGTAGCCTCGCACCTCGGCGATAAAATCGAGAAATTCATATACCGTCATCTCGCCGTAGGCGGGCGCGCTTTCCGGCAGATAACCGATTCGGGATTTTACCGCCACGGGCTCCTGGGTGACGTCGATGCCGGCCACGGTGACCGTGCCGGCGTCGGGCCGCAGGTAGCCGGTGATCATCTTCATCGTGGTGGATTTGCCGGCGCCGTTGGGGCCAAGAAAGCCCAGGATGTCGCCCTTATTGACGGTGAAACTCACGCCATCGACGGCGCGTTTGTTTCCATAGGTTTTAACCAGGCCTTTGACTTCGATCATAGGAAGGAAAACGGGGGAAGATTTTTGAGAAAGGGGACAATTTAGAAAAAACCGGCAAAAAAAAGTTCCGCGTCCGAAGTGGGAAAATTTTTGGTGAAAAAAACAGCCCGTATGTTACGCTTCCGCGTCAGATTCCTGGCGGCGTAAATAACTTAAAAAAGAGCGTGAACCCGCTCGCGAGCCTGACAGGGTGGGGCGTCTTCGGGTTTTGCCTTAGCTAACGATTTTTACATCCTATGTCTTCCGCTTCAGCACCACGCTCCCGTAAATCCACTGCGACCGCCAAGGTCGCCGCTGCTCCTTCCGCCGTGCCGCCGATTGATGCGGCCCAATTCAAGGCTGCGATTTTGCGCAACCTTACCTATACCCAAGCTCGCGATGCGGGCAGCGCTTCCTTGCGTGACTGGTGGCTCGCCACCGCCTCGGCGGTTCGCGAGCAAATCCTGGGGCGTTTGATCGAGACGCAGGCCACCCATAACAACGAAAACACCCGCCGTCTCTACTACCTGTCCCTCGAATATCTGATGGGCCGGTTGACGGAAAATAATCTGCAAAACACCGGTCTCGTCGAGGTCGCCCGGGCCGCGCTGGCCGAGCAGGGCATCAACCTTGAGGACCTGCGCGAGGTCGAGGTGGACATGGGTTTGGGTAATGGTGGCTTGGGTCGCCTTGCCGCCTGCTTCCTCGATTCCCTCGCCACCCTTGATTACCCCGCCATCGGCTACGGCATCCACTATGAGTTCGGGTTGTTCAAGCAGCAGTTCGTGAATGGCAACCAGGTCGAGCATCCGGATAACTGGATGATTTTCGGCACTCCCTGGGAAATCGTGCGCGCGGAATACACCCAGGAAGTGCAGCTCTACGGCCGGGTAGAGAACGTGTTCGACGATCACGGCGGCTATCGTCCCCGCTGGGTGGATACCAAAAAAATCCTCGGCGTGCCTTACGATATTCCTATCGCGGGCTACGGGACCAAGACCGTCAACTTCCTCCGCCTCTGGGCCTCTCGTTCCTCGGAAGAGTTCGATCTTACCGCCTTCAACTCCGGCGGCTACGTCGAGGCGGTGCGCGAGAAGGCCATCGGCGAGACCGTGTCCAAGGTGCTTTATCCGAACGACAAGACCGAGAACGGCAAGGAGCTCCGACTCATCCAGCAGTATTTCTTCGTGGCCTGCTCGATGCGCGACATCATCCGCCGTCACTTCCGCATCGCCGGCAACACCTGGAATAACTTCTCCGACAAGGTCGCCGTGCAGCTCAATGACACCCACCCCGCCGTCTCGGTCGCCGAGCTCATGCGCATCCTCACCGATGAGCAACAACTCGGCTGGGACGAGGCCTGGGCCATCATCACCAAGACCTTCGGCTACACCAACCACACCCTGCTGCCCGAGGCCTTGGAAAAATGGAGCCTGCCGCTCTTTAACAAGGTGCTCCCTCGCCACACCCAGATCATCTTCGAAATCAACCGCCGCCTCATGGATACGATCGAGGCCAAGTGGCCCGGCGATAACGAAAAGAAACGCATCTGCTCGCTGGTGGACGAGGGCGGTTCCAAGGCCTTCCGCATGGCCAACCTCTCCGTGGTGGGTTCGCACGCGGTCAACGGCGTCGCCGCCTTGCACACGCAATTGCTCAAAAAGGATTTGTTTCCCGAGTTTGATGCGCTCTATCCGGGCAAATTCCAGAACAAGACCAACGGCATCACGCCACGCCGCTGGTTGCTCGATTGCAATCCCGCGCTCACCTCGCTCATCAACGAGACCCTCGGCCACGGAAAGTGGGCGCGCGATCTCGACTTACTCCGCGGCTTGGAAATTTCGGCGACGAACCCGGCCTTCCAAAAACGCTTCATGGCGGTCAAGCGCGCCAACAAGGTCGCCCTTGCCGGCGTGATCGAGCGCGAGTGCGGTATCATCGTTTCGCCCGACGCCCTCTTTGACGTGCAGATCAAGCGTCTGCACGAATACAAGCGCCAGCACCTGAACCTGCTGCACATCCTCACGCTCTACCGCCGCCTGCTCCAAAATCCGGCGCTCGATATCGTGCCCCGCGTCTTCGTCTTCGCCGCCAAAGCCGCCCCCGGCTACGACCTCGCGAAAAACATCATCCGCGCCATCAACGTCATCGGCAAACTCATCAACGAGGATGTTCGCATCGGCGGCAAGTTGAAGGTCGCCTTCCTGCCTAACTACCGCGTCTCGCTCGCGGAAAAAATCATCCCTGCCGCCGATCTTTCCGAGCAAATCTCCACCGCCGGCAAGGAAGCTTCCGGAACCGGCAATATGAAGCTCGCCCTCAACGGCGCGCTCACCATCGGCACGCTCGACGGCGCCAACGTCGAAATCGGCGAAGAAGTCGGCGACGACAATATCTTCATCTTCGGCCTCACCGTGCCCGAGGTGGAGACCCTTGATGCCAGAGGTTATAGCCCTTGGGATTATTACCATCAGGACGAAGAGCTGCGCGCCGTCATCGACTGGCTCGGCAGCGATTACTTCACCCCTGGCGAGCATCACGCCTTCGGTGCCTTGCACCACAGCCTCACTGGCGGCGGCGATCCCTACAAGTGTCTCGCCGACTATCGCGGCTACGTGCAGGCCCATGAAAAAGTGGACCTCGCCTATCGTGACAAAGCGCGCTGGGCCAAGATGGCAGTGATGAACACCGCCCGTGTCGGCAAGTTCTCCAGCGACCGCACGATCCACGAATACGCCAAGGAGATTTGGTCTCTCCCATCCTTGCCGGTGAAGTAGGATTTGAATCGAGAGTGGGTTTCATCTCAACGCCCCGGCCATTACGGCCGGGGCGTTTCGTTTCCACGGCTTGGGCTCGATGTAGCCCCAACCGGTGGTCGGGGTTTCCTCGGAGCCCCGACCACCGGTCGGGGCTACATCAGACGAAAGTCCGGTTTCAGATTGAAAATGCTATTAACCGAGGCTGGCGGCGAAACGTTCCAGGCGGGCAATTACCCGCTCGCGGCCTAGCAAGCGGAACAAACTCGTGATGCTTGGCCCCGCACTCAGCCCGGTCGTAGCGATGCGCGCCACGCCTTGGTAATCGCCGAAGCCCAGTCCGCGCTCCTCCGCCAGCGCCTTGATCGCCGCCTCGACGCCCGCGTCGCTGGTGAAATCCGCCGTCAGTAAACGCTCGGCCAGCTCGGCCAGACGCGCTTTGGGGTCGCCCTTGCCCAGCGCCTTGGCCTTGGCTTTTTCGTCGGTCGGATAGGTCTCGCTCCAGAAATATGCAGTGTAGGCCGGCAGTTCCTCGAAGCCTTTGATCTTTGGTTGGGCCAACGCCATGACCGCCGCGAAATACTCTTCGGAGGCCTCGCCGGTGCTCACGTTTTGCGCCGTGAAATAGACCCGCGCCTTGGCGGTGAACTCTGCTGGCGGCAGCGCCAGCAGGTAGAGCATGTTCATGTGCGCCATCTTCTTGTCGTCGAAGCGGGCGTTGCTCTGGTTGACGGCGGGCAGATCGAAAAGGCTGACGATTTCCGAGATCGGCAGTTTCTCGCGGTCGCCGCCGGGATTCCAGCCGAGCAGGCAAATGAAGTTCACCAAGGCTTCGGGAAGGTAACCGCGTTTTTGATACTCTTCGATCAGCGCGCCCTGGTCGCGTTTGGACATCTTGCCCGGGCCATTCTGTTTAAGGATGAGCGGGATGTGGGCGAAGATGGGCGGCTTCACCCCGAAGGCCTCGAACAGCGCCACGTGTTTGCTGGTGTTGGAGAGGTGGTCCTCGCCGCGAATCACGTGGGTGATCTGCATGGCGATGTCGTCCACCACATTTACGAGGTGGAAAACCGGGTTGCCGTCCGAGCGCACGATCACGAAGTCCTCATCCTCGATGCGCTCCACCCGTCCGCGGATGGCGTCTTCGATCACCATCGGGGCGGTTTTTACCTTGGTCACGGTCTTCTGGCGGTGCTCGTCGTAAACCTCGTGACGGTCGCCGAGGAGTTTGAACCAGGTCGCGCCATCCTTCTCGTAGGTGCGACCGGCGGCCTTCAGTTTTTCCAGATATTCGCGGTAGATGTGGGCGCGCTCGCTCTGGCGATAAGGCCCGAAATCGCCGCCCGCGCCCGGGCCTTCGTCCCAGGTGAGGCCGAGCCACTTGAGTGAGTCGTAGATGACATCGAGGAAGGCCTCGGAGTTGCGCGCGGTGTCGGTGTCCTCGATGCGCAGGATGAAGGTGCCTCCGGTGTGGCGGGCGTAGAGCCAGTTAAACAAGGCGGTGCGGGCGCTTCCGATGTGGAAGAAACCGGTGGGACTGGGGGCGAAACGGACGCGAACTGGGCTCATGGTCAAAAATGGGAAACGCGCACCCTGCCCGTGCCCGCCCCCGTCCTGCAAGCATCCATCTGCGTGCCCATTTTATCCAAACAAACACAACTGCCCGCTTCTCGCTGAGCTTTTAACCACTAATGAACACTAATGGTCACTGATTTGATACCCGGATTGATCGGTCCGGGATTAGTGAAAATGAGCGATGATTAGTGGTTCAAAAAGTCCGAACCCCCGGTGCGGCGGGATCATGGGGTGGGCTGGGCCTGCAAGCGGTAGAACTGGGTGCTGTTATTCAGCGGGGGGAACTCGATCAGGATTTTCCCGTTATTCACCGAGACATTGCTCGGAACTAAGGTGCGCTCCGTCCAGGTGGATAGGTTGGTGGACTCCAAAAGCGTCATACCGAGCTGGAAGTTGCCGCCCGCCGTGCGCTGGAGCACGGGTTGGCCGGGGGCGAGGGCGCGCATCTGGTCCGAGGTGTAGTAGGCCCCGAGATCGGGGATCATGGCGAGCAGACGCGCCCACTCCTTGGTCGAGTTTTTCGCCGGGTCCAAACCGAAGACAGAGAGGTAGGTTTCGAGCGAATCGGAAAGCCCGTCGCCATCGGTGTCGGGTGACGCGGGATTTACGGTGACGGTGAGCGTGGCGGCGGTGGACGTGGCGCTGCCGTAGGTATTGGTGACCACGCAGGTATAGTCGGCCTCATTGAGGTAGCGCACATCAGTAAGGGACAAGGTGCTGCCAGTGGCACCTACCAGAGTTTCCCCGTTTTTCTGCCACTGGTAAGTGATGGTTGCTGTGCCGGTGGCGGTGACACCAAAGGTCGCCGATCCCCCGGCGTTTACCGAGACGGAGGAGGGCGGCACAAGCACCGAGGCGGGCACGTTGACGGTGAGCGTAGCGGCGGAAGAGGTGACGCTGCCGGCGGCGTTGGTCACCACGCAGGTGTAGTTACCAGCATCACTAGCCTGAGCCGACGAGATGGTGAACGTTGCGGTGGTTCCGCCAAGTATAGGGATTCCTTCACGATGCCATTGGTAACTTGGTTCTAGCGTATTCGAGACGATTAAGGAAAAAGTAGCGCTTTGTCCGCGCAGAACGGTGACAGAATTTGGCTGCGAAGAAATCGTTGGCGGAGCAAGTTTCGCTACCCCGTAAACATGCTCCCATCCTTGGCTTATCGAATTCCACTTCTGACCAAAAGGCAGGGTTGGTATGCTGCATAACCCTTTGCTATTATCGCCCCATGCGACCAAGGAACCATCCGATTTTAGCGCAAAGGCAGTGCCTCTGGCAGCAAAGATATTAACCACATCACCCAGTCCGACGGGAACATCTGTCACACCGTTGAGGTTTTCTCCCCAAGCGACTACTGTGCCGTTAGCCCGCAATCCGAGGGCGAACCAGTCACCGCTTGCTATTTTGGTGATACTCGTCAGCCCGGCTGGCGGCCGCCGTGAAGCTACGCCCCAGCCGACCACTGTGCCATCGGCTTTAAGCGCAAGCGTATTGTGCCCGCTGGCCGAAATAGCAATTACGCCGGATAAACCAGCTGGGACGGTGGTTTGCCCATAGTCATTTCGCCCCCAGCAAACGACAGTGCCATCGGACCGCAGGGCGGCACCGTGCATATTACCTGCCGATGAGGCGACAAAACTCTGCCCCGTGGGCGTCTGGGTGATTTGCTGAGAGTCGTTTGCCCCCCACGCCATTAGGGTGCCATTGCTTCTACGCACCAAGGTCCAAGCAAAACCGGCATCGATATCCACTACGTTAGCGAGACCCGTAGGAACCTGAGTGATGCCTTCTGCACCGTTGTTATTGCCCCATGCACGCACTGTGCCGTCCACCAGCAACGCAACGCTATGGTTGAAACCAGCGTCGACCTCGATAACTTCGCCTAGATCGGCCGGCGTCGTTAAGCGACCTTCCGGGCTGTTGGTGCCCCAACCGTAAACATACGATTGCGCGGTCAAAGAACTAGCACAGGCGACCATCGCCAGCACTAGGCCGACTAAGCTGCCTCGTGCTGATGACCAGCGACCGCGCATTGCTACGTAATTTTCAAAGGATGTAATGTGCATTGAGGAAATTTAGGGAGATGTAACGCCCACGCATGATGCACCATTTAGCGCACATGTTGCCGCGTGGCATTTAGACCACAGATCGTGGATAACCGGTGGCACCGCAGGTGTGTTTCGAACTCCACAGGGTGCCTCACTCCATTTTGATGGATTATAATGGCTAGTCATGTTTCGTTGTGCATCGGCTGTGCGATAACGTAGGCAAATCATCACAAATTGGTCGTGTGTAAGCGTGAAATCATAGCTTCCCCCTCGACCGCCAGTGCCCCAAACTCGCAATAGGTCGTTGCTTAAGCGCTGATAATTAAACTTTGCAGGATTTCCTGCTAAAGTTTGGTTCACCACGCACGGCTGCTGAGCTGCCAGCGGGATATGTTGCCATATACAACACCAATAAGGAGAGCCGATTAGTGGATTATTGGTCGTATTCATTAAAGCAACTACGGTCATTCTCTTATCCTGAGCGGTCGGCTCAAGGACTGACGCGTTTACAATCTGCTTACGTGTGAATCAGTGAGATGAAGGATAGAGGGAATTGGAGTAGGACGCCGCCTAAAATAATACGTCGAGAAATCGCGCGACGATAAACACTGAACAACCAAGCGATTCCAATGAATACGCCGTAGGCCAGCTCCGCCCTAAACCATAACAGCAGAGTAGTGGCTAGGTCGATTGTCATGTGTGCTTACCCTTGTTTGGCTCGAACTCGC
>JAIXRU010000185.1 GCA_027485045.1 Opitutaceae bacterium
AGCCCGCCCGCCCGCTCTCGCTCAGCTTCACCACCCAGGGCTGTTGCGCCCCGCCTTTCACCACCCGCGCTCCCACCGAGAAATGCACCCACAGGTGCCGCACGCCCCTACGGCCAACACAGTCGTAGCTCATGCCCTCGGGCAATAACACCACGCGGTCCGGCCCCAGCGCCCAACGCTCGCCGTTCACCTTCACCGCCGCCCCGGCATCGATATTGTAGTAGGCCCGCCAAAACGGGCTGCACACCGCCGCATAGTTCCACCGCTCGTCCATCACCAGCGTCCCGCACTCGTGCAAACGCAGCGGCGTCAACTCCCCCGCCTGCAACGAATACCCCGAACCCGTGAGCGGATCAAAATACGATGTGTCACTTTTAGGCACATAAACACCCACTCAGGATACAGACAGTTTGGCAACATTCAGATATATTCTTCATTAGCCTCTCCCCCGCCCCCGCCACACCAGCTTACCAGCACTACTAGCTTACTAGCTCTACCAGCTCTCCGTCTCCCCCCGTGCAACCCGCCCACCCCTCCCCGTCCGTCTTTGTCCTCGGCAGCTTTGTCGTCGGCGTCACCGTCGGCGTGCCTCGCTGGCTCGTCCCCGGCGAAACACTCCTCGGCGACACCTTCGATCTCGGCCCCGGTGGCAAGGGCACCAACCAGGCCATCGCCGCCGCCCGCCAGGGCGCCGATGTCACGCTGCTCGTCGCCCTCGGCGACGATCTCTTCGGGCGCATGGCCCGCGAGCTTTACGCCCAAGAGGGTCTGCGCGCCGATCACGTTCACACCTTGCCCGCCGAGCGCACCGGGTGCGGCATCGTCACGCTCGTCGGCGGCGAAAACCAGATCGCCCTCTACCCCGGGGCCAACCTCGCCCTCCAGCCCGCCCAGGTCGAGGCCGCCGCCCCGGCCATCGCCCGCGCCCGCCTCGTGCTGGCCCAGCTCGAAACCCCGCTCGACTGCGTCGCCGCCGCCTTCCGCCTCGGCCGCGCCGCCGGTGCCCGCAACGTCCTCAACCCCGCCCCCGCCCGCGCGTTGCCCGCCGACCTTTTCCCGCTCATCGACTTGCTCACCCCCAACGAAACCGAGGCCCGCCTGCTGCTCGGCCTCGCCGCCGACGACCCCACGCCCACCGAGGCCCTCGCCGCCCGCCTGCGCGCCCTCGGCGTCGGCTCCGTCGTCATCACCCGGGGCGCCAAGGGTGCCCTCATCGCCGACGAACGCGGCGTGCGCGCCGTAGCCGCCCCGCGCATCACCCCCGTCGATCCCACCGGCGCGGGCGACACGTTTAACGGTGTCCTCGCCCACGCCCTCGCCGCCGGCCTCGACCTCGACACCGCCGTCTTCCGCGCCACCCGCGCCGGCGCCTGGTGCGCCACCCACCTCGGCGTCATCGCCGGCCTCCCCACTTCCGCCCAGCTCACCTCCTTCCTCCAACAAAACCCCCTCGCCCAATGAAACTCTGGATCGCAGGCACCGTCGCCCAAATCAAAGCCGTCGCCGCCACCGGCCTCGCCACCGCCATCGTCACCAATCCCACCGTCGTCGCCCAGTGGACCGCCGCCGAGAAAAAACCCATCGAAGACATCGCCCTCGATGTCGTCCAGTCCACCGGCCTCCCGCTCTACATCCAGTTGCACGGCCCTTCCGCCGCCACCTTCCTCGCCGAAGCCCGCGCCCTGCGCCGCCTCAACCCGCTCATCCTGCCCAAGCTCCCCTCCACCACCGAGGGTTTCATCGCCTGCCGCGCCCTCGCCGACGAGGGTATCCCCGTTCTGGTGACCACCGTCTGCTCGGTCAACCAGGCCTACCTCGCCGCCGTCGCCGGCGCCTCTAGCATCTGCCCCTACTTCGCCCGCCTCGGCGAAAGCGGCCAGGACCCCGCCGCTTTCATCGCCACCGTCGCCGCCCTCTACGCCCGCCTCGGTATCAAGACCGAGATTCTCCCCGCCAGCATCCGCACCCTCGCCCAAGCCGAGGCCGCCCTGGTCGCCGGTGCTTCCGGCGTCATCATCTTCGACGAGCTCTACCGCCAGCTCTGCGACCACGGCGTCACCGACGCCTCCCTCAAAGGCTTCGAATCCGACTGGGCCAAAACCATCTACCGCTTCGAAAACAAACTCTAACCCTCCCCGCCTTACTGGCTTACCAGCTCTACCAGCTTACCAGCCCCCATGAAGCGCGCCACCATCCTCAACCGCGACCTCTCCGCCGCCCTCGCCAGCCTCGGCCACGGCGACACCCTCATCGTCTGCGATGCCGGTTTCCCCGTGCCCAACGACGCCCGCCGCATCGACCTCGCCGTCTGCCGCGACCTGCCCCGCCTCGAACCCGTCCTCGAAGCCATCGCCGCCGAGTGCGTCTTTGAAAAACTCACCGTCGGCAACGAGGTGCGCGACTACAACCCGCTCCTCCACCGCGAACTCACCCGCATCTTCCCCGGCCTGCCCGTCGAGTTCGTCCCCCACGCCGACATCATGACCCAACTCGTGCAACGCGCCAAAATCATCGTCCGCACCGGCGCCTTCAACCCCTGGGGCAACATCGTCCTCCACTCCATCCCCGACGTCCCCAAATGGTTCGAAGCCCCCGGCCTCATCGTCCCCGCCTGGTATCAGTCCAGCGTCCAGAAATAACCCCCTCACCAGCTTACCAGCTCTACCAGCTTACTAGCTCTACTAGCTTCCCAGCTCCTCCTCCCCATGCCCACCCCCCGCCGCACCGCCAAAGCCTCCGCCCTCCCCGCCCCCACCGATCCCTGGGATGGCAAACACCGCCAGATCCACCTCGATTTCCACAACTCCCCCTTCATCACCGACCTCGCCGCCGACTTCGACGCCCCCGCCCTCGCCCGCCGCTTCAAGGCCGCCCATGTCAACAGCGTCATCGTCTTCTCCAAATGCGTCCACGGCATGGGCTATTACCCGTCCAAAATCGTCGAAGCCCACCCCGCCCTCAAGGGCCGCGACCTCATGGGCGAGATGATCGAGGCCCTCCACGCCGAGGGCCTCCGCGCCCCCATCTACACCATCATCGGCTGGGAGGAAAACCTCGCCCAAAAGCACCCCGAATGGATGCAGATGTATGCCGACGGCACCTTCGCCCAAAACGCCTGCGCCTCCGACGGCTTCTCCCAAGAACCCGGCCGCTACCGCTGGCTCAACTTCAACCACCCCGACTACCAGGACTACTACGAGGCCCACCTCGACGAGGTCCTCAAAAACTACCCCTGCGACGGCTTTTTCCTCGATATGCTCGTCGTCCACCCCAAAGCCGACTGGAGCGACCACGCCATCGCCTTCCGGGAGAAACACGGGCTCATGGGCCGCGACGCCCTCACCCACTACCGCTACGAGACCGCCGTGCAGACCGCCTTCACCCAGCGCTTCACCCGGCAGATCCGCGCCCGCGCCCCCCGTGCCTCGATTTTCTACAACGCCGAGAACCGCCTCTTCACCCGCGCCGACCTCGGCGTCACCCGCCGCGCCGCCGACCAGACCCACGCCGAGATCGAATCCCTCCCCTCCGGTATGTGGAACTACGCCCACTTCCCCCGCGCCGCCCGCAACCTCCGCGCCCGCGGCCCCTTCCTCGGCATGACCGGCCGCTTCCAGAAAATGTGGGGCGACTTCGGCGGCATCAAACCCGTCCCCGCCCTCGAATTTGAGTGCTTCCGCACCCAGGCCCTCGGCGGCGCCAACTCCGTCGGCGACCAGCTCCACCCGCGCGGCACCCTCGACGAAGGCGCCTACCAGCTCATCGGCGAGGTGTTCGCCCAGTGCGCCTCCGCCGAGCCCTTCTACGCCGACGCCCGCCCCTGCCCCACCGTCGCCCTCGTCTGCCCCCACGACCCCGCCGGCGACGAACACCGCTCCACCCTCGTCGAAGAGGGCCTCGTCGCCCTGTGCCAGGAAAATCACTACGACTGCGCCGTTGTCAACGAGGACGACGACCTGCGCCCCTTCTCCCTCGTCCTCCTCGGCGACGGCACCCACCTCACCGACAAGCTGCGCAAAAAACTCGCCGCCTACGCCGCCGCCGGCGGCAAAATCCTCGCATGCGCCGACACCGCTTTCGACGCCGACGGCCAGGGCTGGGGTCCGTTCTCCGGCCTCACCCGCCTCGGCGAAGGCGCCTTCGCCCCCGCCTACCTGCGCGCCCGCGCCGCCGCCCCCCTCACCGCCGCCCTCGGTGCCGACGACCGCGTCATCTACCAACGCGGCCTGCGCGTCAAAGCCGCCAAGGACGTCGCCGTCTGGGCCGACCGCGTCGCCCCCTACTTTCAACGCAGCGATCTGCGCTTCTGCTCCCACTTCCAAGCCCCCCCGCAGGGCAAGATCGCTGGCGAGATCGCCGTCGCCGGAGGTGACCACTGGGCCTACTTCGCCGACCCGATTTTCTCCGAATACCGCCAAAGCGCCAACCTCGCCGTCTCCCGCGCCTTCACCGCCACCCTCGCCCGCCTCATCGGCCCGGCGCCGCACGGCCACGGCCTCAAGAGCACCGTGCGTCTCTACCCGCTGCGCTCCGGCCGCGACCTCAAGCTCACCCTCCTGCACTACCTGCCCGAACGCCGCGCGTTGAACCAAGACATCATCTCGGAAAGACTCGGTTTCGGCGGCCAGGTGCTGCGCCTGCCCCCCCACGTCGCCACCGTGCGCAACGCCGGGACCGGTGAGTTGCTCGCCCGCACCGCCGACGGCGGCTTCGCCCTCCCCGTCACCGAGGGCCGCCTCCTACTGGAAGTCCCCGGCTTCTTCGCCCGCAAGTAACTACGCCCCCCGTAGCGGAAGCGCACTCGCTTCCGCCCTCCGCCCTCCGCGCCGCGAGCTTACCCTCGCGGCGGCAAGCTCGGCCCATCCACAAACACCCCTGGCACCACCACCTGCTTGCGCACCGCCGGCACCCCCAGCTCCCCCCGGTGGATCTGCGCCACCACGATGTCCACCAAC
>JAIXRU010000281.1 GCA_027485045.1 Opitutaceae bacterium
ATTTACAGAAACGCCCGAAATTTTCAGAACCCAAAATGCGTCACACCCAATAAAATACATTTTTGACTTCAAATGAATAACTTATGGTTTTCTGCTAACCGACTTACCGGACACTCGTGGGTTAAAATATGAAAGCCACCCGTCTCGATTGCTTCAAAACATTCTCCGACGTGCTGACTCTCGCTTCCGCCGCTCGCTGCCGGTTGGTCTTAGTACTGCTCGGCAGCGCTGCTGCTGCCACCGCTGCGCCCTTGAACTACACTATTCAGGCCGGCGGAACCATCGACACGGTTGTCGTTCAGCCGAACATAGATGATCGGGACCCAGGAGAGACGTCCCTTAGAACCACCACGTTCACGCGCCCGGCGTTTTTGAACTATTCTGGAGCGACCGAAACTGTGACCATGAGCTTCCTCGCCCCTTCGGGCTTTAAGTTCGTGGTGAATCCTCAGGCTGACAGTAGATTAAGTTTCCAAGTCGCCTACACTACCTTCTCCACCGGCGGTGCCTCTGGCGGTATCACACGCGTTTCCAGTTCTGTATCGTTTCTCAATCCCGAAGGCAGCACGCCCGTGTTGTCGGATTTTTCGACTTTGTCTAACAATCCGCATGCCTACCAATCGGTGAGTGTCGGCACGGACATCCTCACAACCCCGTTCTCCTTCACAGGGCTGAGCTATACTTTCTTCATCACCGGCACGGCGGCGAATGTGTCCGTTCCCTATTTTGAGGGCGGCAACCTTACGGTTCAGATGACCGGCTTGGCCGCAGGCGGTCCGGCTTTGCTCGCAGTGACTGCGACTGCGATTCCCGAACCTGCGAGCGCAACTGCCGCTGCCGCGCTCGCGGTCGGTGCCCTGATCGCGCTCCGCCGTAGCCGTCGTTTGCGCGTTTAGGGCTGAAACCGGGGTCGGAGCTGCCCTGCCTAACTAAGTGCCATTCGGGTCGGGGTTTTAATTGGATGCGATTTTAGAAATAAAGGTTCCTCGGTGTTTTCAGTGGGTAGCTTTGGTTTGACCGCTAATGCCGCGGCTCAATCAGCGCGGCAGAGAGCGAGTGGCTTCGCGTTGCGAAACAGCCGTGTTCGACGTTACGGCCAATGGCCTCGACATAGAGTAAAGACCAATTGAATAAGCAATTAGTCATTTTCCAAGCGAGGCCATTGGCCTAGGAATCGACCTCGTCGGCCGACTTGGTCGGCAGGTGAAATCTCGGCGGCGGACTTTGACTCGCCGCATTAGCGGTTCTTTCCCGGTCTTTGCACCCATTCAAAACAGCGAAGAACCGAAATAAAACCGATTTAACGTTTATGGTGTGTTACTTATGCGTTTTTAGCCATGATTGAATTGCTGGAACATATCCCTGTAACACCCCTATCCCTTCGGCATACGCCCGACTCGTGCTTCACCCATCGCCGAAAAAACTCTTCGTCTATATCCAGGCCAAGCGGCAAGAGATGATCCTCACATGATCTCCGCGCTCTCCGATTTCTACGCCCGCATCGACGCCTGCAACCTCGCCTCACCCAATGAACAAACCGTACTCGAAGCCGATCTGTGGGCGCGCTTCGGCACCGACAAGACCGTGCTCATCCTCGATATGGCCGGCTTCACGGTAAAGGTTCAGAAACACGGTCTTCTCTTTTTTCTGCGCAAGATCCGCTACATGCAGTCGGTCGTCGCCCCGCTCCTCGCCGAATGGCGCGGCGAGCTCGTCAAATTCGAGGCCGACAACGCCTATGCCGTGTTTGACCAGCCGCTCGACGCCGTGCACTGCGCCTTGCGTATCCACCACTCGTTTCAGTATCTCGCCGACGGCCTGCCTGACGTCGATAACGTCGTCGTGAGCATCGGCCTCGCCCAAGGGCCTATTCTGCTGATTCCGGGTCACGATTTTTTTGGCGATGCCGTCAACGTCGCCTCCCGCCTTGGCGAAGACATCGCCGGCCACCGTGAGACTTACGTGAGCGCAGAGGTGTTAACCGCCATAGGTGAAGACCCTGGGATCGCCATCGAGCGCATCAACGTTCTCGGCTTGGCCGCCGGGAAGGTCTCGCTTAGGGCCACGCCTCAAGCTTTATCGAGCCAACGGGGTCCCTGTTTTTTTTCATAGGTAGCAATACAGGTGGAGCTTAAAGAGCGGGAGTGCGTGCGACCAAGGGCTGCGCCGGACGCCGTTGCCAAGTGCTACATAGCCGAACTTAGCGGAATCGCGGAGCGGTTTTGGCTCGGGGCCGGATGGTCTTAAAGCAAAACGGTAATTGGTATCAATCGGCGCGGGCTTTGTAGTAGGAAGCTTGGAGGTGATCCCACGAAGAGAGCACGTTTTGCTTCGCACTTTCCCACGTATCGGCGGTCGCGTTGCCGAGCGCTGCGAGTTTTTCCTGATAGGCAGTCTCGGAGTCTTTAAGCTCGGACATGGCAGCTTTGCGGCTGGCACTGGCTTTGGCCTCGGCATAGTTCGCTCGTAGTTCGCTCATCTGGGCGTCCCACTTCGATCCCATAGCCTTGCCGTTGGCTCGGAAGTCTTCGCGTTTATCGAAGGAGTAGGTTTTCACATTGTCCCAGCCGTGGCTCATCGCCTCCTTGGTTTCGGCCATCATGGCACCTGCAGTGGCGCTGGTGTCGGCACGATCGTTTTTGTTGCAGCCGGTGAGGGTGAAGGTGGACAGGCCGAGCACGAGCGCGGCGAAGGAGAGTGGGACGGAAGAGTTGGTTTTCATGGATACAGGTGCAGGTTTGGTTTCGTCGGCCGGAGTCGTCGGTGATTACTGCTGTGAGACTATCCCAGACGGGGGTTAAATCGGCTATTGGGTGTTCACCTACCTGAACGATAAGTCCGGGGTGCTTCTTTGATCTTCCGCGAAGCGAGTCCGCTCGCCCGGCCAATCGGTGCCACGGGCTTGTATCGTAATTGCCTGCGGCTCTGCCGCGCTCCGATTCGGCGAAATGCTCCCGATAGGGTCTCGGGTTAAGTTCTCGGCCCATCGCTCTAGGCTCTACGAGTGAAGCGAGAATGATCGCTGGCCCGCCTCCGCCTCGGTCGCCTTGGCCTTCGGACCAAGTTCGGGCAGGCAGGTCTGGCGGGAGTAACGGGACACGGAGGAGCGCTGTTAAGCTAGTAAGGCTAGTAAGCTGGTAGGGCTAGTAAACTGTTAGAGCTAGTACGGCGGAGGTGCGAGGTGGGGGCAAAGTAACCTCTATTGGGTTACTTTATGGTTGGACGGTTTGGGGGGAGGAGGAATGACGGATGGCGGATGGGAGGGGTTAGCCGCCGAGGTAGGCGGCTTTTAGGCGGGGGTCTTCGCGGAGTTCGGCGCTGGGACCGGACATGGCGATCTGGCCGGTTTCGAGCACGTAGGCGTGGGTGGAGATTTCGAGGGCGAGGTGGGCGTTTTGCTCCACCAGCAGGATGGTGAGACCTTGTTCGCGGTTAATCGCGACGATTTGCTCGAAGATGGTGGTGATGAGGCGGGGGGCGATGCCGAGGGAAGGCTCGTCGAGCATCAGAAAGCGGGGGCGGCCCATGAGGGCGCGGCCGATGGCGAGCATTTGTTGTTCGCCGCCGGAGAGGGTGCCGGCGTTTTGGGCGAGGCGTTCTTTGAGGCGCGGGAAAAGGGTGAGGACGGTGTCGAGGGTGCGGGCGTTGGCGGCGCGGTCGTTTTGCAGGTAGGCGCCGAGGTCGAGGTTTTCGGCGACGGTGAGGTTGGAGAAAACGAGGCGGCCCTCGGGCACGTGGCAGAGGCCTCGGGCGACGATCTGGTGGGGAGCGAGGCGGGTGATGTCCTCGCCGTCGAAGAGGATGCGACCGGCGGCGGGGCGGACGAGGCCGGAGATGGTCTGGAGGGTGGTGGTTTTGCCCGCGCCGTTGCCGCCGATGAGGGTGACGATGGCACCGCGCGGAATCTCAAAGGAGATGCCGGTGACGGCCTTGATGGGGCCGTAGGCGACGGAGAGATCGGTGACGGTGAGCATGCGACGGATTTTTTAACCACTAATGGGCACCAAGGGGCACTAATTAAGGCAGGGATCAATCGGCGGATTTTAAAAATGCGGGAGTTTCGGAAACGGCGACGGGATTCGGAAGCGTGGATGGGGACTGGTTTCTAAGCCCGGGGGCGTTCTAGTTTTGGCTTCCAGCTCTGTTTTGGGTTATCGGGATTAAGGACGTAATCCAATATACGGAACCCTTTCTTGGTTTTCCGGATGGTGATGACTTGAGCATCTTTTTTGCGTTTCGAACCGTTGAGGACTTTGGCTACGGCCTGCGCCACGGCCTTTCGTTTAAACAGGCAGTTGGGCTCAATGCGGTTGACGAGGTAAACGGCATCGGCGGGTTGATAAAAAAAGCACCAGTTCCGTAGGATGGGGGAGGCTATCACATAGCGGGTGGGGTCGTTTAAATCGGCGATTCGTTTTTTAAGATTCTGCAATTGTCGTTTGGTTAGGGGCGGGTCGTCGTCTGGTTCGGTTATAGTAGGTTTAGGCATATGATATACGAGGGCGTCGATCTGGCGGTCGGTGGCGGTGGTTTAGGGTTGGTCTGGCGCGGGGAGCGCGGGCTTGGGCGCATGGGTGAGAATCGTCATCTGGCGGATGGCGATTTGGTTGAGGCGATTCAGGCGTTCGGGCGCGGAAAGGCCCATCGCTATAAACTGTGAACGGATGCGCCCAGGGGGCACCCGCCTCCGCTCACCTTTGGCCGGGCCAAAGGCTATTCCACTTCGTTTCATAACGCCATCTACGCGCTTCCGCGCTCCGTCAGCGTTCATTGTTTCGAGGTTCGCCAAGACGAGGAGCTGTTCGACGGTTGCGTGGTCGCGGAGGTTGCCGTCGAGGTCGGGGTTGGCTTCGCGCCAGAGGCGGGCGGTCTGGCCGAAGAGGGCGACGTTGAGCAGATCGGCTTCGCTGGCGTAGGTGAAGGCGGCCTGGGCGGGCAGGACTTCGGGCGGGATGAGGTGGGTTTTCACCGCGTCGGTGTGGATGCGGTAGTTCACCTTGGAGAGGGTGCGGTGGAGGTTCCAGGTGAGGGAGAGACGGCGGCTTTCCTCTTCCTTGAGGCGCTGGAACTCTTTGATGAGATAAACTTTGAATTCGGGACTGATCCACATCCCAAACTCGAAGGCCAAATCTTTGTGCGCATAGGTGCCGCCGTAGCGACCGGCGGTGGAGCGGAGGCCGATTGCGGCGGTTTTCTCCACCCACTCTTTAACGGATAGCTTGTAACTATTTAGACCGGCCTGACTTCTAATTAGGGCGAATTCGCCATAATTAAACGCGGGGTTGTGCACGGTCTCCCAAATGCCAAGGAATTCGATGGTGTTTCGGTTGCGCAACCAGTCGGAGATAAAGAAATCGCCGTCCTTCGCCCGAAGCATGTCGGTGAGCGAAATATAGTCGGTGCCGCCTTCGCTCAACACCGTGACCGGTGCGCCTTGGACTTCGATGATGTGTTTGGCGGGCTTGGACATGGGTTCTGGTTAGGAGTTGGGGTTAAGTTGTGCCTACCCGGCGGTGCCTTCGACCAGGGCGATTTCTTCGGGGGTGAGGGCGTAGAGTTGATAGACGAGGGCGTCGATCTGGCGGTCGGTCGCGGTGATCTGCTTCGCCAAGGCGTCTTTCTCGTGCGGGGATTGCGCGGCGGCTTGGGCGCGGTGGAGGGAAATCAATGACTGGACTGCCTCCGCCACTTTCGTTTGTTCGGCAGAAGAGGCTTTTACTATAGGCAGAAGCTTAAGATATGAGCCTTTTATTTTGGGAAACGTGCCGCGCTTATCATAAAATTTTTCCGACCACAGAAAGGCAATCAGGCGAGAATTGAGGACAGCTAACAGGAAGAACGGGGAAACGTCTGTGACCTTGATACCAATCATGAATACCGTGTTCAGGCAGTCGAAACCTTGTGAATCCAACGCGAAGGCAGGCACTTTACCGATCTGCCGGGTAAGTAATTTGTTTTTTGCTTGGTGTCGTTCCGTATCCCAGCAGCCGCCGGATTGCGCGACTGTATCGTCCAAACACGCCAACCCGCTCCAATTCAGCCTGTATCGCACCACATCTTTGCCCGTGAAGCAGGCTCGATGTGTTTTGGGCACCTTTTCAAGGGTGTTAACTTCGATAACATCCGTCGTGAATTTGCTTCGGTCCCGCAGTTGCTTGCCGAAATTTACGTGGGCGATTTGACCGAGAGGGACGCCGGTGACGTCGCATTTTTTCCAAAGACTGGTGGCGGCAACCGATGATTCTCCTGTAAGCAGGAGATTCTCATCGTTCATTACCAAGTGCGGCTCAATCTGAGCAGACCTCAGGAATTCCAAGGCTCCCTTGGCCTCAGCAGTTTTAAGCGGAAATGAAACTGCGGGCGATCCGGTTTTGCTCAATATGGATATGGCCGTGTCCACAGAAGCACCAATAAACACAGAACCATTTAATACGGTGATTTCAACGGGCTGTGATTTTTCGATCAGAAATTTTCGCAGAGGGGAAAGGTGATTGTTGGTAAGAAAGTTGGAGGGAGTAATATAACCCAAAAGCCCCTTCGCGCGTAATATTTTTACGCCCTGCTCAATGAATAGATGATAGGTATCGAGCTTGAAGCTAGCTACCGAATAACCTGCGCGAAGGTATTTTAGCTGAGCATCGTTTCGGTTTTCATCTTGGAGTAAAACATAAGGCGGGTTGCCGATGACGGCGTCGAAGCCGCCGCGTTTCATCACCTCGGGAAAACCGTCTTTCCACTCGAAGGTGTTGAGTTTGTATTTGGCCTCGGCGTCGAGGGTCGGGAGGTCGGGCTGGGCGTAAAAATCGTGGCCGATCAGGCTGTTGCCGCATTTGATGTTTTTGCTCAGGTCGGGCAGCACGGCGGCCATCTCGCGGGTGCGACCTTGGAACTCGCGGCGTTCGCCTTCCAGGACTTTAAGGAGAAGCGAGAGTTTCGTCACTTCCACGGCCTGGCTGTCGATGTCCACTCCGTGAATGTGGGTGAGCAGTATTCGTTTCCGCTCTTCCGTTGTCAGCGCCCAGGATTTGACGGGTTTCGCGGAAGAGGTTCCCTCGGTTGTAACTTTGGACTGACCGAAAGCATCTTTACTGGCGTTGGGTGCGACTTCGTAAACGCGCGCAAATTTTTTGGTTTTAACGTCAGCGGCGATTAACGGGCCCTGTTTGATTTTTTTGTTGGAGGCTTTTTTTGACGGTGCCTTGAACGCTACTGCCGACCCCTTGGCCCAGTCCTCCGCCTCATGGTTGCTGTAGTAATCGAGATACCACTTGAGCAGGTAATCATACGCACCGAGGAGGAAGGTGCCGGAGCCGCAGGCGGGGTCGAGCACGGCGAGGGTTTCGATTTGCTTGGGCGTTTTTTCTTCAAGCAGGGGGCCGACGGTTTTCTGGACGATGTAGTCCACGATATACTGCGGGGTGTAGTAAACCCCGCCGGCTTTGCGGACTTCGGGCTTTTCCTCGACCTTGGCTTGGTGGGCGTCGGTGAGGCGGATGACTTTGCCCAAAAACTGTTCGTAAACGTGGCCGAGGATGTAGGCGGGGAGGACGTTGAAGACGTAGGGGCTCTGGGGGTAGTAGAGGGAGCCGAGGATTTCCTTGAGCACGGCGTCGTCGATGGCGAGGCCGGGGGTGAGGGTGTCGGGCGTCTCGGCGCAGTCGGCGTCTTTGGCGAAGTGGAAGAGACCGGAGTTGTAGCGGTAGTCGGCTTTTTCGAAGATTTCGACCAGGCGGGGGTAGATTTTGGGCCCGGCGGTGAGGGCCTGGAGCTGGCCGAAGGGTTCGTTGCCGCGATCCTCGGCGATGCGGAGGAAGACGATGCGGTCGATGGTGCGCTGGACAGCGAAGTTGAGGCCGCGGGTATCGAGGGCGGGGTTGCGGAGGGCGAGGTTGCGGGCGAGGAGGTCGCGCCAGTTTTCGATCTCTTCGAGGAAGGCGTCGTCGACGGTGGCGGTGCCGCGTTTGCCCTTGGCGGTGGCGGCGTATTTATCGAAGGAGCCTTTGAGGATGGCCTCCTTGGAGAAGGTGCCGGCGATGAAGTCCCAGTGTTTTTCGAGTTCGTCGTAGCGGCAGTAGAAGAGGCGGGCGGCGGAGGCTTTGTCGGTGGGGGCGGGTTTAACGCGGGTATCGTAAACGGCGAATTCCTGAAAATCGGTGAGGATGCCGAGGGGGAGTTTGGCGGACCAGGAGTAGCGGCGAAGCTGGTAGGCGGGCTCGGGGTGGTCTTTGATGAGGACGGCGGGTTTCTTGGCCTCGACGAAAAATTTGCGCTGGCCGCCGATGCGGAAGGAGTAGTCGGGGGCCTTGGTCTCGCCGCCGATTTTGAGGGCATCCTCGTGGATGACTTCCTTGTAGGCCTCGGCGTAACCGGCGGTGTTGGCAACGTCCCAGCCGAGGGCGGCGAAGAGGGGGTCGATGAACTGCTGGCGGACCTGGGCCTCCTTGAAGTCGGGGGCGGTGTAGTCGGCCTCGTTGGCGGCGAAGGTGGCGATGAGGGCGGCGATCTCGGCGGGAAGGGCCATTTGCGCACGGTTGTGAGCGGGCGGCGGGCCCGGGGCAAGCCGCGCCGCTGGGGGCGGTGCGGAATGGCGGAGGGCGGGGGGCGAAATTTCAAAATTTCAAAACGCCAATATTTCAAAAGGCCAAAGGGCAAAATCAAATGACGAATGACCAATGACGAATTATGATGGCGATTGTTAGCGTTCGCTGACGCGCAGGCGGAGGAAGCGGCGGGGGGAGTCGGTGAGGGGGACGGGGTCAGTGACGGTGGTCTCGGCAGCGAGGGGGCCGGAGTTGGTGGCGATTGCGGTCCAGGTGAGCAGGTTGGAGCTGGCTTCCACGGTGTAGTCGAGGTCGGGGCGGTGGCGGGTGTAGCGCACCGTGAGGTGCGAGTTTGAGTTTAAGATGGAAGTTGAAGTGACCAGCGGGGTGGCGGATGGAGCTGCGGGGTCGGTGGCGAGGGCGTATTCGAGGAGGTTGGGGACGCCGTCGGCGTCGGGGTCTTGGTGGGGCATGC
>JAIXRU010000043.1 GCA_027485045.1 Opitutaceae bacterium
CCTACTTCACCCATGGGCAACACCAACTCCGAAAACCCGTCCGATCACGAGTGGGAAGATCGCGGGGAGCTCGTTTGGAACGAATTCGACTGGGAACGCTACCTGCGCCAGCAGGACGAGACCGTTCTCCGTTACCTTGCTTTCTACGAGCAACTAAAAGGCCATGCCGAACGCCTCGACGAGTCCGCCCGACTCATGGGTTGGGGCGTGGACGATTGGACCAGCGAAGGCACTTTGGACGGCGACGATGACGACGATGACGACGATTCGGAGCCCGCAGAGGTGGATCTCGGCGACGAAGCCGACCCCTATACCCTGCACAAGAACCCGATTTACGTCGCGACCCGCGCCCTGTTTTTAAGTCTCAAACGTTCCTGGGAACAGCTCGCCGAGATCGAACAAAAAGTCCCTCAAAAACTTGCTCTAGGCTACTATGCGGCACTGCTCCGCACCGAAGACCAGGCGATGCAAGCGGTGTCGGCCCTGGACTTTGGTGACTACGCCATGGCCATCAGCCTGTTCAAACGCGCCCTTCGCGATCTGAACGCCACCCTCGCCCACTTGGACGCGGAGACCTGTGAATTCAGCCGCGCCCTCGCCCACTACCGGACCCAAGCCTTGCCCCGTATTTTTGATCTCCGCGAAGTCTGGCTGCGCGTCATGGGCGAATGCCGCGAAGAGCTTTCCCGCCCATCCGACGATGGCGAAGACGACGACGACGAGTAATCGTCTAAGCTGAAGCGGTGCCACCGCCCCGAAAACACTTACCACGAACCTCTTGGGTTCGTGGTTTTTTGTGCCTCCGCATCACTCGAAAAAAAAAAAAAAATGAATACAAAAAAGCCCTGAGAAACAGGTAAGTTCTTCAGGGCTAAAATGGTGCAGCTGTAGGGAGTCGAACCCCAAACCTTCTGATCCGTAGTCAGACGCTCTATCCAATTGAGCTACAGCTGCGTGCTGGGAGGCGAGAGGAAGCAAGGTTCCGAAAAGCAGGGCAAGCGCTTTTTATAAAAAAATCTCCGGCCGGTTTCCCCGCTTTTGCACCCAAGCCCCCGCGTGAGTGCTGCCAGTGAAAAGTAAACCGAAGATTGAAAAGCGAGCGGTCTCGCGCAAGTTGTCGGTTTACTCGTGGCTACCAAATCTCCCGCTCCCGCACCTGTCGAAGCACCAAATCCGTCGTTCGAGGACGCGATGCTTCGGCTGGAAACCATCGTCGAAAAAATGGAGTCCGGCGATGTGCCCCTTGCCGAATTACTATCACGCTATGAAGAGGGGAGCCGCTTACTTTCCGTCTGTGAACAACAGCTCAAAGCCGCTGAACTCAAAATTGAACAGTTGAAGCGTCGCAAAGACCCCGCATCGACCAATGCCGGCATGGTTCTTACTGATTTCCCCGACTCGGCCTGAAACTCGCTACAGTACGCCTTCACTAACGCCGTAATCTTCTACGATTCCTTCTTTTTATTCACGTGCCCGCTTCCTTACCGTCCAGCAATTCCGCGTCCGGCCTTTTGGCAAACGGCCCTCGCCTGCTTACCACCATCACCTCGCCCAACGACGTTAAGGGTCTCTCCGCGAGTCAATTACCAAGGCTGGCGGCTGAGATCCGCGAGGAGCTTATCCGCGTCACGGCCCTCAATGGCGGCCACATCGGCCCCAACCTCGGCGTTGTGGAGCTCACCATCGCCCTGCATCGGGTATTCTCCACTCCCCGCGATAGATTCGTCTTCGACGTCGCCCACCAAGGCTACGTCCACAAACTTTTGACCGGCAGGCGGGATCTTTTACAGCGGGTTCGCCAGACCGGCGGCGCCTCCGGCTTTCTCTGCCGCTCCGAGAGCCCGCATGATTCCTTTGGCGCCGGTCACGCCGGCACCGCCCTCTCCGCCGCCCTCGGCATGGCCACCGCCCGCGATCTCGCCGGCAGCGATGAACACGTGGTCGCACTCTGCGGCGACGCCGCCTTCACCTGCGGTATCACGCTGGAAGCCCTCAACAACGTCGTCTCCTCGACCAAGCGACTCGTCGTCATCCTCAACGACAACGAATGGTCCATCGCCCGCAACGTCGGCGCCATCGCCAAATACCTGACCAAGCTCTCGACCAACAGCACCTACAACAAACTCCACCACGACGTGGAAAAGTTTTTTCGCAGCCTGCCCGGCGGCGACGACATGCACCGGCTCTGGAGCAAGTGGAAACGCGAGACCAAGGACTTCTTCGTGGAATCCTCCCTCTTCGAGAAGTTCGGCCTGCGCTACATCGGCCCCATCGACGGGCACAACCTCGATGAGCTGATCAAAAACCTCGAATTCGCCCGCGACACCGACACCCCCGTCCTGCTTCACGTCATCACCGAAAAAGGCCGGGGGCTGGATGCCGCCCGCGCCCAGCCGGAAAAGTTTCACGGTCTCGGCGCCTTTGACCCCACCACCGGTGAGAGCAAAGGCCCCGCAGCCGGAGCCCCCCCGAATTATCAGGACGTATTCGGACGTGAGCTGGTTCGCCTCGCCCAGCAAAACCCTCGCATCGTCGGCATCACCGGCGCCATGCCCAGCGGCACCGGCCTCAACCATCTGGCCGCAGCCGTGCCCAAGCAGTTTTTCGATGTGGGTATCGCCGAGGAACACGCCGTCGTATTCGCCGCCGGTCTCGCCACCCAAGGCTTTCGTCCGGTCGTCGCCATCTACTCGACTTTCCTTCAACGCGCTTACGACAACATCATTCACGACGTCGCGCTCCAAGGCCTTCCCGTCACCTTCTGCCTGGATCGTTCCGGCCTATCCGCCAACGACGGGGCCACGCATCATGGATTGTTCGACGTAGCCTACCTGCGGTGCGTGCCGCATGCCGTCATCATGGCCCCGCGCGATGAGCATCTGCTCACCGCCATGCTCCAGACCGCGTTAAACTATCAGGGCCCGGCCTTCATTCGTTACCCTCGCGGTGCCTCCACCGGGCGCCCCGGCCCAGCCCAGCCTACAGCCTTGACCGTGGGCACCGCCGAACTGCTCCGCCCCGGCACGGATGTCGTAATATGGGCCCTCGGCGCGATGTGTGCCGACGCCCTCGCCCTGGCGGAAACCCTCGCCCGCGAAGACGGCGTCTCCGTCGGAGTGGTGGATGCCCGTTTCGCCAAGCCCCTTGATCGCCGACTCCTGCTCTCTCAAGCCGCCGAAGCGCGACTGTTCGTTACCCTGGAGGACCACGTGGTGACCGGTGGTTTTGGCACCGCCGTGCTGGAAGCCCTCTCCGAAGCGGAACGCCCCGTCCCCGTCGAACGGTTGGGCTGGCCCGATGAATTTATCGGACACGGCTCGTCAATCGCGGAATTACGCGCCGCCCACGGCTTGGCGCCCCAACAGCTCTTGGCCCGGGTGCGTAGCCGTTTGGCCCTGCTGCAAACCGCCTGAAACCGCCAGGGCATCTGCGGTTTCCTTGCCCGGCGGCAAATCCGGCCCCCCTCCGCCCGACATGCTGCGCGAAATAGAAATCCTGAATCGTCACCCGCGCCTGCGTTTTAAACGTCAGGAATTAATCGCCGCGCTCCACCACCTCGATCAGCAGTTTGCCTACACCGCCGCCGATTGGCCTGCCCTCCTCCCCGCCGGGCTTCGCCGGGCCAAAACCTTCGCGGCCAAACCTCGCTCCAGCCGTTCCGCTGCCCCCGGTGGCGAGCTTTCGATCACCTTTTTAACCGACCCCGCCCTCGCCAGACTCCACGCCGACTACCTCGACGATCCCACTAAGACGGACGTCATCACCTTTGAGGGCGACGAATCGATGGGCCACGCCGGCGACATCTGCGTCTCGGTGGATACG
>JAIXRU010000249.1 GCA_027485045.1 Opitutaceae bacterium
AGGCGGCGGGGGCGAGGTTGCGGGGGCGGCGGGTGTTGATTTTCAAGCCGGATTTCGGGGTGGCGACGGCTTGGGCGTATCAGGCGCTGGCGGCGCGGCCGGAGTGGTATGCGGACGCGGTGGTGGAGGAGGCGCGGCTGGCGAAGTGGCTGGCGGATGGGGCGGCTCCGTTGGGCCAGTTATTGGGAAATACGCTGGAGCGGCCGGTCTTTGCGAAGTGGGTGGCGCTGCCTACGATGCTGGTCTGGCTGAAGGAGCGGCACGGATTGGAGGCGCGCATGAGCGGGAGCGGCAGTGCGTGTTTCGCGTTGCTGGAAGCGGGGGCGGAGGTGGGGGCGATAATGGCTACGATACGCGAGGGCTGGGGCGCGGAAGTCTTCGTGCAAGCCACGGAACTGGCGTGAGTTTGCGTTTTTTTCGTCGGGGAAACTGGTTGACCCCTGCGAGGGCACGCGACGTCATGCGTGCACCCCAGTCGGCGAACGTTGCCTTTTGCCCGTGGCGTTTCCGGCCAATCCTCCATGTCTGAAGAAACCACCAGTCTCCGTTCCGAACTTGTGCTTCAAGGCGTAGCTGCCTCGAACGGCATCGCTTACGGGCAGATTTTTGTCTATGTGCAGAGTGATTTGGAGGTGCCGGAGTATCAGGTGGAGGAATCGGCGCGGGGCGGGGAGGTGGCCCGTTTCGAACAGGCCTTGGTGGTGACGCGTCAGCAGGTGCAGAAGATCATGGTGGAGGTGGAGAAAAATCTGGGCGAGGAGGAGGCGCGGATTTTTGACGCGCATCTGCTGGTCTTGGAGGACCAGGCTTTGATTTCGGAGACGATCCGGGAATTAGAGAAAACACATGCCAACATCGAGGCGTGTTTCAATCGGGTGGCGCAGCGTTACATCGCGGCGTTTGAGGCGATCGATGACGAGTATTTGCGGGAGCGCGGGGGCGATATTCGCGATGTCGCGCAGCGGGTGCTGGCCAATCTGCTCGGGCATACCGGCCTGCGGTTGAGTAAACTGGCGGACAAGCGTATCGTGGTGGCCAACGACATTTCCCCTTCCGATGCGGCGAGCCTGGACCGTTCGGCGGCGCTGGGCATAGTCACGGATTCGGGCAGCAAGACGAGCCATGCGGTGATCGTGGCGCGTTCGATGAAGATTCCCGCCGTGGTGGGCTTGCGCGATCTCTCTTCGATGGTGCAGCAGGGGGACCATTTGCTGGTCGATGGCTACGAGGGCTTGGTGATCCTGAACCCGACCGATAGCACGCTCTTCCGCTACGGTCAGATCCAGCGTCAGAAACACACCCAGGAGCAGCGTTTGCTGGATGCGAACCGGTTGCCTTCGGTGACGCTGGACGGGGTGCAGTTGACGCTGCGCGCGAATGTGGAGAAGTCGGACGAGGCCGCGCTGGTGAAAAGCTATAACGCGGACGGGGTGGGGCTCTACCGCACCGAGTTTCTCTATCTGGGATCGCCGACGATGCCGACGGAGGACGAGCAGTATGCGTCCTACCTCGAGCTGGTGCAGGCTTTGGCTCCCGCGCCGGTGACGATCCGGACCCTCGATCTGGGAGGCGACAAGCCGATCGCCTCGCAGGCGCATCTTTTCCCCAAGGAGCAGAATCCGTTTCTCGGATACCGGGCGATCCGGTTCTGCCTGGATCATCACGATGTGTTCAAAATCCAGTTACGGGCGGTGCTGCGGGCGAGCGCGCACGGAAGTGTGTTGCTGATGTATCCGATGGTGAGCGGTCGCGACGAGCTGCGCCGGGCCAACGTGCTGCTGGAGGAGTGCAAGCAAGAGTTGCGCGCCGAGGGCATCACCTTCGACGAGAACCTGCGGGTGGGCACCATGATCGAGATACCGAGCGCGGCGATGACGGCGGACCTGCTGGCGCAGGAGTGTGATTTTTTCAGCATCGGGACCAATGACATGATCCAGTATCTGCTGGCGATCGACCGGGTGAACGACCGCATCGCGCATCTCTACGAGCCGACCCATCCCTCGGTGTTGCGCGTCATCCGGCATGTCGTGGTGGAGGCGCACCGCGCGCGGATAAAAGTGAGTGTGTGCGGGGAGATGGCGGGGGATCCGATTTTTACCGCGTTGTTGTTCGGGCTTGGAGTGGACGAGCTGAGCATGACGCCCCCGCTGGTGCCGGCGGCGCGCTACATCGTGCGCAATATGCGCATGACGGACGCCAAGAAGCTGGCCCAAATGGCCTTGGCGATGGATTCCGCCTCGGCGATCCACACCCTTTGCGCGCAGTTCGCGGAAGACCGGTTGAAGTAGGCTCTTAGTTGCGCCGCGTGAGCATGCGGTCGGCGAGGGCGAGGAGGAAGCCGGGGTCGCCGGGCAGGTCGGCGAGGGCGGCGCGGGCCTGGGCGGTGGAGTCGGCGGCGAGTTGGCGGGCGCGGTCGAGGCCGTGGAGGGAGACGTAGGTGGCTTTGCCGGCGCGGGCGTCTTTGCCGGCGGTTTTGCCCAGGTCGGCGGTGGCGGCGGTGGCGTCGAGCACGTCGTCCACGATTTGAAAAGCGAGGCCGAGGTGGCGGCCGGCGCGGCGGAGGGTCTCAAGGGCGGCGGGGGCGAGGCCGGCGACGAGACCGCCGCAGACGAGCGAGGCTTCGAGCATGGCGGCGGTTTTGTTGAGGTGGATGTATTCCAGCTCGGCGGGGGTGGCGGGGGGGCGGTTTTCCTCGGCGGCGCGCTCGGCGAGGAGGTCTTGCATCTGGCCGCCGATCAGGCGGCGGGCGCTGGCGGCGTCAGCCAGTTCGCGCACCAGGGCGGCGGCGAGCGCGGGCCGGGGGGCGTAGGCGTGGGCGAGGATGACGAAGGCCTCGGTGAGGAGGGCATCGCCGGCGAGCAGGGCAGTGGCTTCGTCGAAGGCGCGGTGGCAGGTGGGGAGGCCGCGGCGCAGGTCGTCGTCGTCCATGCAGGGGAGGTCGTCGTGGATGAGGGAGTAGGTGTGGAGGCACTCCAGGGCAACGGCGGCGGGTAGGGCGATTTCGAGGCATTCGGGGCCGACGAGCTCGGCGGAGGCGAGGGCAAGGACGGGGCGGAGGCGTTTGCCACCGGCTTGCAGGCTGTGGCGCATGGCGGCGTGCAGGCGGGCGGGGCCGACCGGGGCGCCGGCGGGGAGGGCGGGCACGAGGAGATCGAGCGCGGTCTCGGTGCGGGCCACCAAGGCGTTTAATTTAGTTGAGAAGTCCATCGCGTCGGGAATGGTTTGGTATCTTATTCGCCGCAGCAATGCCCACGCTCGAACTTGTTTGCAAACGTCTGGTCTCGGATTCGGCCTGGGTATTGAAGTGTCTGCTTGGCGCGGTGTTGCTGGCGGTGCCGGTGGCGCATTTTTTTGCCTGCGGTTATCTGTATGAAATCGTGAACCGGGTGAGACGCGGGGAAGAGCCCGGTTTGCCCGAGTGGGAGGACTGGCGGCGCTTGTTTTCCAACGGGGTGGCGGCGTTTGTTTTGTTTCTGGTTTTCACGGTGGCGCCGCTGGCGGCCGGGTGGTTGCTGACCTGGCCCTTGCGGTTGATGGGGGCGGGGTGGTTCGCGTTTTTGCCGCTGACGCCGGTGCTGTTGCTTTCGTTGCCGCTGACGGCGGCGAGTCTGTATCTGTATCAGAAGCGGGAGGATTATCGCGATGCGATGCGGCCCTGGGTGTTGGTGCGGATGTTGCGCGCGACGGGGCTTTCTCTGGTGGTGCCTACGCTGGCGGTGATCGGACTTTTTGTGGTGGGGCTGCCGCTGGCGACCTTCACGTTGTTTATCGGTTTCGCGGTTTTGAGCGCGATCTACGCGGCGTTGTTTCACCACGCGGAGGTGGCGTTGCGGACGGCGCGCCGGTCGGGTAGGTTTTGAGTCTATCGGCCGCTATCCCTTTCGCGCCTTTCTTTCCATCCACGCAATCCCGTTATCGTTTTCCCTTTTTATGAGCTCACCCAATGCAAGCGGCCCCGGAATTTTCAGCATCGTTTTTGGCGCGATTTTCAGCCTCGTGCTGGGCGCGGTTTTGGCGACAGTGCATTTGATCGCGCGGCCGGTCGAGGTGGTGGATGCAGCGGTGAAGGAGCCGGAGGCGGGCAAGCTTTACTTCGTGCAAGGCGCGACGGGCGGGGGCGGATGGCAGCGGAAGAGTGATTTGTTGAAGGCGCCGGGCGGGGCTGCGGCGTTTACCGAGGCGGATTTGAACGGTTGGTCGGCGCAGACCTTCGCGCCGCCCAAAAAGGAGAAGGAGGAGAAGCCGGCGGAGTTGATCACGCCGGGTTTGCCGAATTTTCGTTTTGACGGGGCGGAGTTGCAGGTGGGGGTGGTCAGCCAGTTGGAGGTGAGCGGGATCAAGCATGCACTCGTCTTGCAGGCGAAGGGAGGTTTCGAGCACGGGGGAGAAGGCTGGCGTTTCGTGCCTTCGCAACTGTATTTGAATTCGTTGCCCTTGCATAAAGTGCCGGGCGTGGCGTCGGCCTTGCTGGTCAAGCTGGGCAGCTCGGGGGCGATGCCGCCGGAGGTGGAGACGGTGTTTACGCGTGCGACCAAGCTTGGGGTGGCGGGCGGGACGCTGACGGTAAGTATGCCGTGAAGACGATTTCGCGGGCGCGCAGGGGAATGAAGGCGACGCCTAAGTTGGATAAATGGGTGGGTGCGGCGGTTTGGGGGCTGTTGTTTTTGGCCGTTTTGAGTGCTCAGGAAGCACCGCCGGCGGGAGCCTTGCCCGGGGACAAGGCGTCAATCGAAACGGTGGGTGCGGCGGGCAGTCGGGCGGTGTTGTATGGCGGAGGGCGGGGCCGGTTTGAAATCGTGGCGTATGAGGGGGAGGAAGGGCGTCGGCTGGCCAGGCTGGCGGAGGAGGCGTGGGCGGAGTGGCGGGATGGCCTGGCTTTGCCCGAGCATTGGCCGGCGGGCATCACGGTGCGTTTGGTGCCGGAGGGGGAGTGGAAGCTGGGCGAGTCGTTTTGGCGGGTGGTGGGCGAGCCGGGCGGGGTGGTGACGGTGTGGTTGAAGTCCGGCCCGGCGGGGGTGGCAAGGGACCGGCGCTGGTTGCTGGCTTTGGCGGAGGGGGTCTTATACCGGCAGGCGGTCGGTCTGGCGGTGCTGCCGGAGCGTATTTGGATTCCGGATTGGCTGGTGGCGGGGGCGGCGGAGGCGGTGATGAGCAGTGGTGAACGCGTGGCCTTGCAGGATAGCTGGCGGCAATCGGCGGGGAAGGCGGAGCGGATGCCGGCCCTGATCGGGGTACTCACCTGGCAGGGAGGGGTGCAGGGCGCGACTGAGACGGGGGATTTAAGAACCGTGGCGGCTTACGGGGTGTGGCAATGGCTGCGGGCGGAGTCACGCGGCACACGGGCCTGGAGGCTCTTCCTGGCGGGCTTGTTGCGCGGGCAGCCGCCGAGGCCGGCTTTGAACGCGGCGTATGGGGCACGGTTTACCGGAATGCCGGGCAATGAATTGGAACTGGCGTGGCAGACGGCGGTGGCGGGATTGGCGCGGGTGCAGGCCCTGCCGGTTTATTCCGCTCTGGAATCGCGGGTTTGGCTCGATGGGCTGAACCGGTTTTTGGTGTGGGATGCGCGGGACAGCCGGGAGCATGCGGTGCGGTTGAGCGAGTGATGGGAGGAACGGAGCGACCCTGCGGTGGTGGCAGCGCGGGTGCGCAGGTCGGCGTTGCTGGCGGCGGAGATGGCGCGGGCGCATCCGTTTTACCGCAATGCGGCTGGTTCGTTGGGACGGGTCTGGCTGGCCCAGGGAGCGGGGAACGAGAAGGCTTGGCAAGCCGCGCTGGTGGAGTGGCGCGAAGACCGGGCGCTGGGCGAGGAACTGGAGCGGGCAAGCGCGGTTTTGTTGGACGGAACGGGGCGGTGACTGGTGGCATGGATCCGGGCTAATGGGCTAGCACGGTTTTTAGCACTTTGCCGAGGTCGCCTACGCGGTAGGGTTTGGTGATGTAGCCGACGAAGCCGAGGTCTAGGTAGCGGCGGACCATTTCATCGTCGTCGTAACCGCTGGTGACGATGGCGCGGACCCCGGGGTCGAGTTCGAGCAGGCGTTTGAAGCACTCTTCGCCTCCCATGCCGCCGATTATGGTGAGGTCGAGGAGTACGGCATCGTAGGGCCGTTGCACGGCGAGGTAGCGGCGGTAGAGCTGTAGGGCCTCTTCGCCGTTGCGGGCGATGTCGTGGGTGTAGTCGAGGCTGGCGATCATGGCGCCGGTGAGTTCGCAGATGCGAGGGTCGTCGTCCATCAGCAGGATACGCCCGGTGCCGTAGCTGAGGGTGGGAGCGCGGCGACTCTCGGATTGCAGGGGTTTGGAGGCAATCGGGAGGATAACGCTGAAGAGGGTGCCGACGCCGACTTCGGATTGCACGCCGATGCGACCGCCGTGGCGGCGCACGATGCTATCGACGGTGGCGAGGCCGAGGCCGGTGCCGGATTTTTTAGTGGTGAAGAAGGACTCGAAGATACGCGGTAGGATGTCGGGGGGGATGCCGGCACCGTTGTCCTGAACATCGACGCGCAGGTAGCTGCCGGCGGGCAGGTCGTCGAATTCGTTTTCGGCGAGCACGAGGTTCGAGGCGCTGAGGGTGATGCGGCCGTCGGAGGGGACGGGCATGGCCTGGATCGCGTTAATGATGAGATTCTGCACGACCTGGAGGATCTGGCCCTTGTCGATCTCGACCGGTTGGAGATCGGGCGGGGTTTCCACGCGCACGACGACGGTGCTGCCGGCGGCGGCGATGCGGACGGCGTTTTGCAGGAGGTCGGCGGGAGCGACAACCTGGCGGGTGGCGAGCGTGCTGGTGCCTTTGGCGAAGGTGAGGAGCTGGCGGGTAAGTTGTTTGGCGGCGAGGCAGGCCTGTTCGGCGGCGTCGAGGTAGTTGAAATTACGGTTCTCCTTGGCGGTGGAGACGCCGCCGAGGATGGTGGTGAGCAGGTTGTTGAAATCGTGGGCGATGCCGCCGGCGAGCAGGCCGAGCGATTCGAAGCGGTTGGCGCGCACCAATTCCTCAGGGGTGAGGGACATCTCGGCGGGATCGCGAAAGACGATTACGAAACCGGAGAGGGCTCCGCTGGCATTGCGGCAATCGCGCACCGACCAGACCACGGGGCGAACGGGGTGGCCCGGGGTGTGCGGGGCGAGGGCGTGGGAATCGTCGAGCCGGTTGGGTTGGGGCTCGTTCAGGGCGAGTTCAACGGCGTTGAGGGCGGGTTCGCCCGTGTGGCGATGGACGAGGGTAAAGATCTCCGCCAAGGAACGTCCGGTGGCTTGGGCGGCGGGCAAGGCAAGCAGGGCGGCGGCCTTGGTGTTTATGCTAAGAATGCCTCCCCGGGCATCGGTGATGATCACGGCCTCGGCGAGAGAATCGAGCGCACCCTCGAGCATTGCGGGCGGGGTGGCGCTGGAATAGGAGTCCATGCCGGTGAGCGGCAGGGCGTAGCCGGTGACGCGCGCCAGTTGGCCGCGCCGGGCGAACTCGGTTTGATAAAATATCATGACCGGTAGGGCAACGCCGGCGGCCGTGTTGAGTTTGACGGCTTTCTGGCCCTTTTCGCTGTCGCTGGATTCGGGGCGGAAGAAACCGGCGAGACCTTCGGTGAGAGCGCTGGCGGGGAGGGCGGAGACCAGCGGGGTGGGCTCAGGCAGGGCTGATTCCTCTTCTTCGGCGCGGGTGCCGAGCAGGCGGTGCCAGGCGGCGGAGAACCAGTGCTGGTCCTGGATAAAGTCGAGGTCGAAGGCGGAGAGGTTGCCTTGGGTGGAGAGGCGTTGGAGGCGCTCGTCGTTGAGCAGGCTGATCTCTTCGAGCTCTTTGCGTTCAGTAATGTCGAGGTGAATACCGCTCACCCGTTGCAGGGCGCCTTCGGGGCCGAAGACGCGCACTCCATTGCACAACACCCAGAGGTAATGGCCGTCGCGGTGGCGGAGGCGGTATTCGACGCTGAAAGGGCGGGAGCCGGCGGGTTGGCGACGCGGTGCATGGTCGGGGGCGGCAGTTGTATCGTCGGGATGCACCAGCCTGCGCCAGGTGGCGAGGGTGTCGGGGAGCTCGTGTTCGGCGTAGCCGAGGAGGCGTTTCCAGCCGGCCGACGTGATCAATTCGCCCCGATCCACGCGCAGGTCAAAAAAACCGAGTTGGCCGCGATTGGAGACGAGCAGCATCGAATCCTGGAGGGCGTGGGTGATGGGAAAGGGCGTGCCTGAGATGGTATCCGGCAGGGGTAGCAGGGTGGCGGTCCAGGCGATGTCGCCGAGGGAAATGTGGTCCAGACGGAGGTGGAGGGCGCGGGATTTATCCAGCGGCCGAACACTTTGGGGGCGGACGCTGGCAGCGCCGGAAAGGGCCTCCCATTGGACGGCGAGCATTTCGGGGTCGGTGACGACGATATCGAAGCTCAGGAATTCGACGAAGCGGAAGCCCACAAGTTTCTCGACCGTCCGGGACAGGGCGGTGACCGCGGCGGGGTTGGCCGAACGGATGCGCCCCTCGTGATCCAGCAGGAGCACGGCGGGGGTGTCAGTCGTGGCGACGGTGGCCATGGTGGGAGGAAGCGTCGGGAACTTTCGGAGAGGGGGATCCGATGCTTGGGAGAATGCGCAGGGATGAGTCGCCGGTCCAGCCCTGTTGCCAGGCAAAAAACGGCCTAGCCGAGGGTGCGGGCGGTTTGCTCGGCTTGAACAGCGGTGGGGGATTTGCCGTCGAGCCAGGCACGGACGCGGCCAGCTAGGAAGCCTATGTAGGGGGGCGAGTCGTTTAGGCAGGGAACGTGGTGGAAAAATTCGCCGCCGGCGTGCAGGTAGTCCTCTTTGCCCTCGCCCTCGATTTCTTCGAGGGTTTCGAGGCAGTCGGCGACGAAGGCCGGGGTGAAAACGATGAGGCGTTTTTTACCTTCCTTGGGCAGGCGCTCGAACTCGTGGTCGGTGAAGGGGGACAGCCAGGGCTCGCCGGCGAGGCGCGATTGGAAGGAGATGGACCATTTGCCGTCGGGTATGCCGGCGCGCTTTACGAAGGCCTGGGTGGTTTTTACGCACTGGGCCTTGTAGCACATGGCGTGGGCGGAGGAGCAGGTGTTGCAGCAGTCGGGGGTGATGGTGCAGTGGGCGTGCGAGGCATCGCCCTTGCGCAGGTGACGCACGGGGATGCCGTGGTAGGAAAACAGCACGTAGTCGTGCGGGTTGTTTTCGAGGTGGGGCCGGGAGACTTGGTAAAGCGCCTCGATGTAGTCGGCGTCCTGGTAAAAGGGCTGCACGCAGGTGATACGGGTGGAGGGGGCGTGGAGCTTGGCCTCCTCGTAGACCTTAACCACGACAGTCTCCCACGAGGACATGGCGTAATGTGGGTATTGCGGGATGAGCAGCAGTTCCTCGATGCCGTCGGCGGCGATGGTGGCCAGCACGGAGGCGATGGAAGGATTGGCGTAGCGCATGGCCAGATACACGGGTGTATCGGGGCCGAGGTGGGCGGCGAGTTTGCCGCGCACGCTTTTGGACGTGATGATCAGGGGGGAACCCTCGGGCTGCCAGACCACCTTGTAGGCTTCGGCGGATTTGGGGGCGCGGGTGGGGGCGATGATGCCGTTGACAAGCAGCCAGGCGGCCCAGCGCGGACGCAGATCGATGACGCGTTCGTCGCCGAGGAACTCTTTCAGGTAGCGCCGCACGTCGGGCACGGCGGTGGAGTCGGGGGAACCGAGGTTGACGATGAGGACGGCGCGCTTGGGCGAGGACATGTTTAGGAAGAGGCGAGAGGCGGCGGGCTTGTCAAACGGAGCGTCCGATCAACGCGGATGGATCCGGGGCGAGGGATCAGGCCTTGCCAGCGAGCAGAGTGGCGAGGGCGGCCTCGTTCACGGTGCCTTGCACGGCGTGGAGGTGGTGGAGCACGCCCATGCGATCGTCGGGGCTGGCGGTGGAGATATCGAGCATCCAGTCCTCGGTTTTGGCGGCGGCGACGATGACCTCGTCGGCCCAGGCGATGACCTCGGCGGCGGAGACGAAGCCTTGGGTAAGGCCGCGGATGTAGTATTCGGCGAGGGTGCGGACGTCGGGTGAGGTGGACATGGTAAAGTTTGGTAGGGGTTGAGCGTTTGGCGGGGGAGGGCGGGGGGCGAGCAGCAAGTTAAGCCTTGCGGGCGGCGAGGGTGGCGGCGATGTGGGCGAGGATTTCCTTGCGGCCGGCCTTGGTGATGGCGGAGCTGGTGAAGACGGGTGGCGGTTCGGAGACGAAGTCGGCCACGGCGTCGAGAAAGGCGTCCACGGCGGCGCCGGTCTGGGAGGCGGATTGTTTGTCGGTTTTGGTAAAGACCAGGGCGAACTCGACGTCGCAGCCGGTGAGCCAGCGCAGGAAATCGAGGTCGATGGACTGGGGTTCGAGGCGGGAGTCGATCAGCACGAAGACGCACGCCAGAACGGTGCGTTTCTCGATGTAGGCGGCGACGGCGGTGTTGAACTCGTGTTTGTCCTGGGTGGCGACGCGGGCGTAACCGTAGCCGGGCAGATCAACCATGGCCCAGTTGGTGTTTATCCGGAAAAAGTTAATCAACTTGGTCTTGCCCGGCACGCTGGACGCCATGGCGAGGGCGCGGCGTTCGGTGAGCATGTTGATGATGGAGGATTTGCCCACGTTGGAGCGGCCGATGAAGGCGAACTCGGGCAACTGCCAGTTCGGGCACGATTTCAGGTCGGCGGCACTGATCTCGAACTCGGCGGATTTGATTTTCATGAAAAGGGACGGACGGACGGAGCTGGTAGAGCTAGTAAGGCTAGTAAGCTGGTAGAGCTGGTACAGCGGGAGCGCTAGGGATCGGGCTTAGTTTTTGAGCAGTTCGGCGGCGTGCTGGCGGGCGCTCAAGGCGGTGCGGTCTCCGAGCATGCGGGCGAGTTCGCCGATGCGGGCCTCGGCTTGCTCGTGTATCGGTTTTATGGTAACAACGGCGCGGTCGCCCGACTGGTCCTTCTCGACCAGCAGGTGGTTGTCGCCGAGGCCGGCGACTTGGGGCAGATGGGTGACGCAGAGCACCTGGTGGCCGCGGGCGATCTCGGCCATCTGCTCGCCGACGATGCGGCCGATCTCTCCGCCGACGTTGGCATCGACCTCGTCGAACACCAGCACGGGCACGCCGTCGAGGTCGGCCAGCACGGTCTTGAGGGCGAGCATTACGCGGGCGAGCTCGCCGCTGGAGGCGATGCGGGCGAGGGGGAGCGGTGCCTCGCCGACGTTGGGCGAGAACAGAAACTCGACGCCGCAATCGCCCTGCGGGCCGAGTTCGGGTATGGGGACGAGGCGCACCTGAAACTCGGCTTTTTTAAAGCCAAGACGGGCGATGCTTTTTGCCCCGGCCTTGGCGAGTTCGCCGGCGGCTTTTGCGCGTTTGGCGCGAAGGGTGACGCCGGCGGTGGCGGCGGTGCGGTGGGCGGAGGCGATGCGTTCGTCGATGCGCAGCAGCGCACCTTCGAGGTCGCCCTGGATGGCGAGGCGCTGGCGCAGCGTCTCGCGTGCGGCGCCCACGGCGGCGACATCGCCACCGTGACGGCGTTTGGCGTCGAGCCAGGCGGACATGTTTTGGGAGAGTTGCTCGGCCTGTTCGGGGTCGAAATGAAACTGTCCGCCGAGGGTGCGCAGTTCCTCGGCGAGGTCATTGAGCTCGATGCTGGCGGCGTGAAGACGGTCGGCGAGGGGACGGCTGGCGGGGTCGAGTTGCTGGAGTTGATGGGCCTCGCGGAGCAGGCCGCCGAGGCGAGTGGTTAGGCCGTCGTCGCCGGCGAGGCCGTTTTCCAGGTTGGCGCAAAGCTGGGTGAGTTCCTGGGCGCGGCTGAGGCGGGAGTGGTCGCGTTCGAGGTTGGCAATGGCCTCCTCGGTGAGTTCGAGGGAGTCGAGCTTGGCGAGCTGGGCCTCGACGAACGCGATCTGGTCGGGCGCGAGGCGGGTCTCGTTGGCGAGGCGCGCGCGTTCGGCCACGAGCTCGCGCCAGGCTCGGTAGGCGGCGTGGTAGGCGGAGAGTTCGGTCTGGTCGCGGGCGAAGAGGTCGAGCAGTTCAAGCTGGCAGGATTCTTTGAGCAGGCGGCGGGGTTCGCCGGGGCCGTGAAAATCAATCCAAGCTTCACCGAGGCGTTGCAGGGCGGCGAGGGTGGCGAGGCTGCCGTTTACGCTCAGGCGCGGGGCTTTTTCGCGGGGGAGGCTGCGCTTGAGCAGAAGCAGCCCGTCTTCGCAGGGGGGGAGGTCGAGCTCGGCGAGGAGGGCGTCGATGTGCGCGGGTTTTTCCAAATAGAGCGAGGCTTCGACTTCACAGGCCGGCGCACCCTGGCGGATGAGGGTTTTGTCGGCGCGTTCGCCGGCGAGCAGGCCGAGGGCGCCGAGGAGGATGCTTTTGCCCGCGCCGGTCTCGCCGGTCACGACGGTGAAGCCGGACTGGAAATCGAGTGAGACTTCTTCGAGGAGGGCGAGGTTGCGGATGCGCAGGGTCTGGAGCATGGCGGGCGGGTGGTGCGAGTGAGTGGGGCGGAGGGGACGGAGCAAGCGCGGAGCGGGGTTGAGGGCGAAGTTGCCCATTTTTTTGGATTGTGGACGCCAGAAAAGGCAAACCCTAGCTTCCCGCTTGTGCCGAAGAGGATTCGCCGCGTAAGGTGGCGGGCTTTTCTATTTATGCCACGTCTTGTTGCTATCGTCGGTCGCCCCAATGTGGGCAAAAGCCGCCTCTTTAACCGGCTTACGCGGTCGCGCATTTCAATCGTGCATGACCAGCCGGGCGTGACCCGGGATGTGGTTTCCGCCGAAGTCGCCGACGGAGCCTTCACGCTGATGGATACCGGCGGCTTGGGTTTGCGGGGTGGGGATTCGCCGGCGGCGCTGACTGTGGCGTCCGAGAAACAAGTGGATTTCGCCATCGATGCGGCCGATTTGATCCTTTTCGTGGTCGATGGGCTCGAGGGTCTAACCTCGCTCGATACCAAGATCGCCACCATGCTGCGGCGGGCGAAAAAAGAGGTCATCCTCGTGGTGAACAAAGCCGATTTTAACGACGATAAAATCGAGGTGGGTGAGGCCTACCGCCTGGGCCTGGGCGAGCCCATCCGTTTTTCGGCCGAGCATGGTCGGGGAGAGGGCGATCTACGCGCCGCGATTTTGGAAAAACTCGGTCCCCCGCCCGAGGTGGCGCCACCTCCGCCGATGGCCACGGTGGACGAAAACGGGCGGCCGCTCATGCCCGGTTCGCGCGACCCGAACGCTCCGCTTTGCGTCTGTTTCATCGGCCGACCCAACGTCGGCAAATCCTCCCTGAGCAACCGGCTTCTGGGCAGCGACCGGCTGATTGTTTCCGATATCGCCGGCACCACCCGCGATGCGGTGGAGATCCCGTTCACCTTCCTCGGGCGCAATCACAAGGAATACGCGTTCCGCCTGATCGACACCGCCGGCATCAAGGCGCAAACCAAGCTCGCCTCGCCGGTGGAGTATTTCTCCCGCCTGCGCTCGCTGGATGCGATCAACAAGTGCGATGTGGTTTTCCTCGTGCTCGACGCCATCGACGGGGTGACCTCGCAGGATAAAGCCATCGCCGGTGAAGCGATCAAGGAGCGCAAACCGATCATCATCATCGTCAACAAGTGGGATGTGGTTAAGGAAGCCTTCAGGAAAAAACTTGAGCCGGACTGCGCGCCCGAGGCCGGTTTGCACGATTACAAGACCGAGCGTGAATACCGTGACAAGTATGAGAATTCGCTGCGTTCCAGCCTCTTCTTCACCCCCGGCGCGCCGGTGCTTTTCGTGTCCGCAATGAGCGGTTACGAAGTGGATCGCATGTTGAATGCGGCGGTACAGCTCAATCGCTCTTTGGATAAACGCATCCCGACCGCGAAGCTCAATGCCCTCATCGGCGACATGGCCGAGCGCGTGCCCGCCCCGGCCATCGGCGGCAAGCGCTTCCGCGTTTATTACGCGCTGCAAACCGGGGTGCGCCCGTTCCGCATTAAACTTTTCTGCAACCGCGAAGACAAGTTGTCCGAACAATACCGGCGTTATCTGGAATCCGGCATGGTCAAGGAGTTTGGTCTCGATGGGTGCCCGGTTTACTTCGATCTGGTCGGCAAACCCAAGCACACGCCCGGCTCTCCCTACACGGGCAAGGCCGCCCTCGAAGCGCTGCGCAAGGCCGAGTTGGAGAAACCTGCCCACACGCCCAAGTGGAAGGTGAAAGAGACCCGCGAAGAAGCGGGCATGGGTGAAGCTTTTGATTATGAAACACTCGAAGATTAACATCAACGGGGCCGACGGCCTCCGTCTCGAAACCGGCGCGCTCGCCCTTGAAGTCACGACCAGCGCGGGACCGCGCATCACTTCCTTCGCCTCCAAAAAGGGCAAGGCGGGCAATCTGTTCTGGGAAATCGAAAACGAGACGCCCCAAGCCACCGGCTTGATTTTCCGCGGCGGCCATCGCCTTTGGCACGCGCCGGAGGACGCCGTGCGCACCTACCAGCCCGACAACGATGCCCTCGCGGTTAAACCGCTCAAGCACGGCATCGCGCTGGCCCAGCCCATCGAGCCCAAAACCGGCGTGCAAAAGGCGATCAAGATCGAGCTGCTCGGCGAACGCACCGTGCGCGTGACCCATGCCCTGACCAACCACGGTCTCTGGCCCATCGAGACCGCTGCCTGGGCGCTTACCATGTTCCGCCCCGGCGGCTACGGCGTGTTGCCGCTGCTGCCCAAGGGCGACCACGCCAAGGGCGATTTCCTTCCCACCTACACGATGGTACCGTGGAGCTACACCGACCTCTCTGAGGACGTGTGGGATCTGCACCGCGACTACATCGGCATCGACGTCCAGGCTGCGACTTCGCCGCATAAGCTCGGTCTGACCAACTATCCCGAGTGGTCCGCTTACTACTTCGGGGGCACCACCTTTGTGAAGCACGCCGCGATCATCCCCGGCGCCACGTATCCGGACAACGGTTGCGCCTTCGAGACTTTTACCAACGGCCAGATGTGCGAGTTGGAGACGCTAAGTCCCTTCGTGAAACTTGCGCCCGGCGAATCCGTGCAGCACGTCGAGCACTGGACTCTCTTCGACGGCCTCAAAGAGCCCTCGACCGACGGGGCCTTCGCCACGCTGAGCGCCGAAGTCGCCAAGTGGATCAAGACGCTCTGATTGACTGGAAAATCCTGAACGCTAGGTATTGTGCCATGACCGCCACCGCTATGTTGGATCTTAAACAGCGGCTCGCTCAGCTAACCGAAGCCGAGCGCAAGGTGGCTTCCGCGTACCTGTTGCGCTTGAAACGCGAGTCGGCGACCGGGCGTCGCCGAACCTCGCAGGTCATGCGCGAGATGGATTCGGGTAAAAAGACCCCGCTCCGTGACATCATCGCCGCTTGATGGATGAGCAGGCATCGGCCTTACGAACCTGTTTTGTCGGGCATGGCCACCACCTCGCTCCTAGCTATGCCCAAAGCACGGCAGCGTTTGGTCGGACGTCTTCTATTCCAGTTGGCCGAAACGCCGTCGCAACCTGGCGACTATTCTACCTCCGATGATAGCGGGCGATCAGTGCAACATATCTTGATTGGTGAGTTCCACCTCAGTTATTGGCCCGATCATGCTGTGCGTGAATTGCGCATCGTGGAAATCGACGAAATATAATCAATGTCCCGCCCGCGCACCGTTTTTTTCGGCTCCGACGCCATCGCGCTGCCTTTGCTCGATTGGCTGCTCGGGCCGGAAGGGGCGGCGCAGGTCGAGCTGGTGGCGGTTTACACCCAGCCGGACCGTCCGGTTGGGCGGGGGCAAAAAATTCAGGCCAACGCGATCAAGCAGTGGGCCTTGGCGCGGGGGCTGCCCGTGCATCAGCCGGAAAAAATCACACCGGAGGTGCGCGACGCCTATGCGGGCTCGGCTCCGGCTCTCGCCCTTGTCATGGCCTACGGGCACATTTTGCGCGACGATTTCATCGCGGTTGCCCCGCTGGGCACGTTGAACTTTCACGCTTCGCTGCTGCCGCGTTATCGAGGGGCCTCGCCCATCCAGACCTCGGTGGCCAACGGCGAGACCCAGACCGGCGTTTCGCTCATGCGCATCGTGCGCCAGCTCGACGCCGGACCTGTCGCCGACCGTGAGGCCGTGCCCATCGGCCCGCTCGATACCGCCCTCGAGATCGAACAAAAACTCGCCGCCGCCTGCGCTCCCCTGCTGGCCCGCGCCTTGCCGAGTCTGCTGTCGGGCGAATTGGTTTTCGTTGAGCAGGACCACGCCGCCGCGACCTTTTGCCGAAAGCTGACCAAGGAGGATGCGGGGCTGGATTTCTCCCGCCCGGCGCGTGAGCTGGCGGCTCGCATAAACGGCCTCAATCCCTGGCCGGCGGCGCACGTGGAGTGGGCGGGGCAGCCGCTCAAGTTTGGTCTGGCCGACGCGGTTGCTGGCGTGGGCGAGCCGGGCGAGGTGCTAGGGGCCGATACCGAGGGTCTGTTAATCGGAACCGCCGAGGGTTTGCTGCGCGTGCGGCGTCTACAACGTCCCGGCGGTAAAATGCTGGAGGCGGCGGATTTTCTGCGCGGCAGCGCTATCGTGCCCGGCACTGCATTTGCATCGGTTGTGCAGACGCCCTTGGTCGCCGCCCAACCGTTTCCGGTGGTGCGGCTACCAAGGGTTTAAACGCCAGACCGTGAACCTTACTAAGACCAAATGCAATTTTGCATCCATTTAATACCCCGCCCCCTTCGCTCGACCTCCTTTATCACGGGTTCCCATTCGTCCGCCGACACCCGCGAAGTCAGTTTCGGCACCCTCCCTCCCCTTAAACCCCTCCCGGCCCGATCCCCCAGCAAAATTCACTTTCCTATCAGTATTGGTCAGTAGTCGCGCCCTGCCCCACCCTCCTCGCTGTCCGTTTAGCCATGCGCCCCGTTCTTTTTGCGGCCCTTGTCGCCCTGATTTTGTGTGCATTCTTGCCCCGACGCGAAACCTCGCCAAGCTCCGCACGAATGAGCACGCTAACCAAACCCAAGCCCCGCGCCAAGACCGCCGCTGCTGAGTTGCCCCGCGTGCAAGTGGTAGAGTTTGACGGTGATTTATAGTGGGGTGCCTCCCGCATTATGCGCGATCTTGGTTTGCGCGGCCTTTCCATCGGCACCCCCGACTGCATGTTTGCCACCGCCGCCCTAGCCTACGGGCTAACCGTGTTGACCCTCAACCGCTCGCACTTTGAGCGCGTTACCGGCCTAAAGGTAAGCACGCCCCAATTATAACCCTAGCCCAGGTTATGCTTTGGCTTGAGGTGAAAAAAACACCCACTTCTAAAAGGGCGGCGCATATCCCAAGCACGAATAAACCCTTCCCGACCCGATCCCAGGTAAAATCCAGTTTCCATCAGTCAGTCGGTAGTAATCAGTAATCCCCAAGTCCAGTTTTCCGCTACGACGTCATTTTTGGTCAACAAGGCAAAATGGAAGGTGACTCAGCTTGAGGCCATTTTGGACAGTATAGGCACATGGGAAAAATCGTCTGGACACACTCGGGTGTCGATGGTTAAGGAAAAAAGAAATTTTTATGAGGCTGTCCGTTCGCCTTTTCCTTAGTTTGGGAATTCCCGTTACTTCAGTTCTGAATCCCGGGCGAGCTGCGGTTTATGACGCGGTGAATGAGACAGGGCTGCGGGCGGCTGCTCTGGAAGGCGGCGATGAGGATGGCTCACCGAACAGACCCCGTGCCGTCTGGAATGGTGATAGTGGAGGCGGCATCGCTCATGCTGATTTCCAAGCACAAATGTAGCTTACAAAAGTGTCCCTCCGCATTCATTTCGATATGCTCATCACCCTCATACCTCAACGATCGAACCGCTCCTCGTTCTGGATCCGAAGTTCTCTCCGCGTAACTGGCCTCCTGCTGCTGGTCTGGGGTCTGGCCGGATTGCTGCCGGCCACGGTTCACGCCCAAGCGCCGGCTCCGGCCAACCTCACGGTGTATTCCGGCGCAGCGCAGGCGCACCTCTCATGGCCGGCCAGCGCCGGTGCGTCCAGCTACAACGTCCAGCGCGCCACGACCAGCGGCGGACCCTACGCATTGATCGCCAACACGAGCGCGACGAGCTACACGGACAACTCCGTCACCACCGGCGTGCAGTATTACTATGTCGTGTCGGCGCTGAGCGGCGGGGTCGCCGGCGCCAATTCGCCGCAGGGGTCCGCGATTCCCGTCGTGGCTGGCGGGAGCTACAGCATCATCAACCGCTTGAGCGGTCTGGCGCTGTCGGCGGGCGCCTTCAACTTTACGATTCAGAAGGCTTACACCAACAACAACGAGCTTTGGCAGTTCTCCTCCCTTGGCAACGGCCTGTTCTCCTTCGTCAATGTGGGCAACGGACTGGCCCTGTCCGGTCCGACGACCTTCACTCAGTTGACCACCGGCGCCTACACCGGCGCGACGAATCAGCAGTGGTATCTCCAGGTGACCAACGGTTCGTCCTACGTCATCCGCAATGCCGCCACCGGGCAGGTGCTTGATAACTTCGGCAACAGCATGACCGGGGGCACGGCGGTGGGTCAGTGGAGTCCCACCGGGGGTTCCAATCAGGAATGGACCTTGGGCCCGAAGGTCAGCGCGCTCACCCTCACGGGCGCGGCGCCGAGAGCCGAGTATACCTTCTCCGGGACGGTGAATACGTCGAACATGGACACCACCATCACCTGCCGTCTGGGCGACAGCACCAGTTTCAGCGCGAATGCGACGCAAGTCATCCCGGCTTCGAGCACACCGGCGAGCTTCACCATCACCGTCACCCTCTCGGTAGATCGCGCCACGACCCTCCATGGTCAGGTGACGGCGCAAAACGCCTCCGGCACCTCCACTTCCAGCGGCCTGTCCGTTAATTCCCCCGTTTTTGAGATGGTCATGTCGGCCGCCCTCGGCAACTTCGGCCCGACCCGCCTGATGACCGACTCGCTGCGCTGGGTGGACTCCAACGACGACGGCTACTTGGATTTGGCCACCATGGGCGGCAAAACGACGGGCTACCTCGAAACCGCCTCAGGCTTCGTTTACAACCCGATGCTGAACTCGACGGCTTTCGGCTATCCCGGGCCGGGGCAGAATTTCTGGTATATGGGTTTCGCCACGAGCAGCTTCAGCGGCGGTCGGGACGGGGTGCTGCTGCCCTCCGATTTCAACGGGGACAACGTTCCCGACATGTTGTGGGCGGGATCCTACGAAAACCAAATCGCGACCATGGGTTCCAAGCGCCCCATCATCACGTATGGCCAGAGCGGTTCGACGCCTCTTTTGTTGGCTCGCGCAATCCAAATCTTCACGCTGCCGGAGGAGGCGTGGTATCCCAATTATCCCCGAGCCATCGTGGGCGATCTGGATCACTCGGGCGTCCCACAGTTTCTGCTGTCCTCCGGCCTGAAAAATCTCGACGGAGGGCTGCCGACGCAGCCCGGCACCCAGCTCATCTACCGGCGGTCGGGAATTACCAATGGCGCGGCCACGTTCCGAACCTTCAACACGCTCAAGTTCCTCGACGACTCGAACAGCAATGATGTGAATACTTTGCTCGTCGGGACCAGCTACGCCATGGCCGGGGGATTCCTGTCCAAAAACGGATTCAAGGATCTCTACGTTTACAACTCCCCCGATAACTTCACTTCCCAAGCGACGGTCTATCGCAACGATGGTGAAGGCAGCTACACGCCGGTCGCCAGTTGGGCCGGCTTGGGGAATGCGTTTGATTCCCCCGTCCTTGATCCATCAACCCAGCGCGGCGGGGCCAACGCGGTCTGGGCGGATTTCAACGGCGATGGTTTTGACGACCTGCTGACCGTCGAAAACTCGCTGAAGTCCTCCCGGATGCGCATCCTTCTCAATGACGGAACGGGCAACTTCACCAACAGCAACTGGGTGCTGCCGCCGAACTACTTCAAGGCCAGCATCGCCGTGGCTGACATCTTCAATCAGGGCCGCAACGACATCGTGCTTACCGGCGGCGGCAGCGGCTTCGATAATGCGGTCGTCTTCCCCCCGCTGGTGCTGCGCAACGACGGTAATGGCGTCTTCACCCCGATTGACTACAAGTTTCCGGCCATCCTGAACCCGGGCGGCGATGGCGGCGTGGTGCTGGGCGACTACGACAAGGACGGCCGCCTCGATATCGCGATGGCGGGCACCCCGAATAATCTCAACGCCTATCCGACCGTTCAGGATTACTCCCCGGCGGTCTATCGCAACACCCTGAACATCCCGGCCAATACGCCGCCCACCGCGCCGACGGGCCTCGGCAGCACGGTCAGCGCCGGCCGCGTGGACCTGCGCTGGGGCGACGCCACTGATGCCATCACCCCGGTCAACAGCCTCACCTACAACGTCCGCATCGGCACCACGCCGCAGGGCACGGACATCGTTTCGCCCCTGTCCAACGTCACCACCGGCTGGCGCAAAGTGGCCGAACGCGGCAACCTCGGCCACTGCCTCGGCACCTGGTGGAAGCTGCCGCCCGGCACCTATTACTGGAGCGTGCAGGCCGTTGACGGCGGCCTCGCCGGCGGCCCGTGGGCCCCCGAACAAAGCTTCACCATCACCAGCAACGACATGCCGGTGGTGGGCTTCAACGGAAGCAATATCACGAGTATCGTCTGGCCAGCACGATTCGAAGGGTGGACCGGGCAGCAAAGTAGCGACCTGAAAACCTGGACGACCAGCAACGCGATCACCGTCGGAAGCGTAAACGGCAAATGGCTCATGACCTTCCCTGCCACGAGCAGTCCCGCGCAATTCTACCGGCTGCAAAAGTAGATAAGTGAAAGGGGACCGATGTTTGTTGATTCTTTAATTTCTCATCTTCACCGCACGAAACACCCAGAATTTACCAGTTGAAAAAACCGCATACGAACATCGGAAACGACCAATCCCTAGATCGATTGTTTCAATAGCTAGCTTTCGCTAAAACCCTATAAATCAAACCTTGGATTTAATCTCTGTATAAACAATCCGCCAGTCAGTCAGTAAATCGGTTCCCAACCCTTGGTCGAATAGCGGTAGGCCTTTGCCGACTCCAGGGCGATGAGGTGGATCCAGCCGTGATCGAAGAGCTGTTTCACTCCGGGTTGCAGTGCGAGCACGCTGTCGATCCGGCTGCGGGCGACGTCGATAAACACGGTCAGACGGCGCGGTTCGTGCACGAATTTCTCGCCATCGTGGATGGACTGGAGCGGCAGGCCCACCTTCAGGTCGCCGCCGTTGCCCTCCATCACGCCGAGGCCGCCCACGACGTTGTGCAGGACTTTGTTGCCGCTGCCGTAGCGGGCCTGGTCCACGCGGGAGGCGTAGTATTGGAGGTTGATCCAACTGGCGACCACGACGGGGGCGCAGAGGATAAGGGTGAGCACCTTGTTCTCGAGGTCGGCGGAGGCGTCGTAGTTATGCAGGAAGGTGCGGCCATCGAGCTTGAGCGCGGCGCTCCGGCTGCGCGGGGCGGCGATGAGGGCGGCGTTGTTGGCCAGGCCCCACTCGGGGCGGACCTGGGAAATGTCGTTGGCCCGGGCACGCACGGCGGCATCGAGGGCTTCGGGCGGAGTCGCGCCGAGGCCGAGCAAAGGGGCGCGCTCGCGGCGGGTGGCGACGCCGGCCCGCGCCAGGGCGGAACGCAGGGCGGTGATCTCGGCGGCATGCGAGGCGGGCGCGGACTCGAGGTCGAAGAGGAGTACGTCGTCGGTGGCGGTGTTGTGCAGTCCGGCTACGAATACGGTATCGGCAGGGATAACGATGCCACGGGTGGCAAGAACGGCGCGGACGGCGGGCTCGTTGAGGGTGGTCGCGGCGAGACGGGCGTTGACGTCACCGGCGTGGCCACCACAGGCACCGCAGTCGAGGGCGGAGGCGTAGGGGTTGTTTACGCTCTCGCTGCCGTGTCCGCAGATGAGCACCAAGCGGGCAAAGTTTTTCGTGAGACTCATGTTGCGCAGTGCGCCTTCGCAGAGGTTGGCGCGCGCCTCGGGGGTCGCGGCTTGGCCGGCAGCGTAGCCGGGGGCGACGCGGGTGCAGGACGGGCCGGCGGAGGGCTTGGTGATGCGGCCCAGCACGGCACCGAAGGCGAGACCGGCGGACTCGACGAATGAAAAGCACGAAGTGGCGGAGTTTTGAAAAGCCTTCCAGGCTCCGGCTTCGGCGCGGGAGGTGCGGGCGGCGGTGGCGGCTTCGGGCGGCAGGGGTTCGCAGGTCTCGACCGGGGGCACGAGGAGCACGGGGCAGCGGGTGCCGAGCCCATCGGAAAGGGCGGCGGTGGCGGTGCGATGGGCCACGGGGAAGCCGAAGAAGCCGGCGAAGCCCAGCGTTTGGGAGGCAGGATCGGCGGCTTCGAGCTGACGCCGGAAAATCTCCGAGCGCACATCGATGCAGAACACCGCTTGCACCGATGGGCGGGCGGAGGGCTCGGCGGAGGGCTGGGCGGTCAGGGCCTGGGCGAGCGAGCGCTGGTAGCCGACCTCGAAGGCGAATTGCCAGCGAATGAGGGCGGATAGCAACTCAGCCGAGGCGACCGGGGTGGCATGGTGGCGCCATTCGATGCGGAGCAGCCGGTCGCTGGAGAAGGCCGTGTAGAGCGCGGCATCGTAGGCCAGGCGGATGGCGAGCAGGTGGCGCAGGGAAGGGTTGGCTTTGCCCCGCATCGTGTCTTCGCGGACGAGGTATTGCACATAGCCCGCCCAGCCCGGAATGGTGGCGAGTTGGCGATGCAGGAAATCGGTCAGCTCGGCGTGTTGCGGGGCGAGCAGGTTCAGGCAGTGGGCGATGCAGGCGTCGGCGTCGGTGGGTAGACTGGTGACAAAGGCCCGGAAGCCAGTCAGGCCAAAGGCCTCGGGATTGAGGTCATGCCGGGCGGCTTCGCGCCAGGCGGGGAAGAGGCCGGAGTTTTTCCAAGGCGAGTTCCAGGTGGTCTGGTTTTGGTCGAAGGTGGTGCCGCACCATTTGGAAACTTCCTCGACGACGAAGACGCTCCAGTGGGCGCGCGGGCGTTCCTGGTCGAGCAAGTCGGCCACCGTGGCATGAGCGGAATCGGGCAGGCTGGCCGGAGCGGTTTCCAGTACCTTGATCAGGCGTTGCGCCGGCCATTCGGCATCGCTGGCGGCGGCGATATCGGCGGTGGAAATGGTGCCGGCGCGCAAGGCCGCGCGGTAGTCGGCGGGGCTTTGCAAGGGCGCGGCACCCACGGTGCGTTGAAGCAAGGCGCAGGCTTGGTTGAAGGGTTGGTCGACCAAGCCGACGAAAGGATTGACCGCGACGAAGTGTTTGAGCGGCCAGAGCGGCGGGATGCGTCCCAGGGCGTTTTCAATCGAGGCGGAAAGATCTGCGGACAGGGCGGGAGTGGCGGTGGGCGCGAGGGTGGCGGAGGAAGTCATGAAAGGAGGGCGGTAGAGGTTCGTTTATAGACGGGAATTGCGGCGATGGGGTGCTTAGTCGACGGGGTGCTTCGGCCAGAGCAGACCGAGGAAACGGTTGGCGTAGGTGCCGAGGTAGAAGCCGTTAAGGGCATGGACGTAGAGACGGCGTCCGAGGCCGTAGTGCCCGGCGCGCCAGAGCAGGGCTTGGAAAATAAACAGCGCGGTGAAAATCGCGCCCACGACGGCGAGCAAGGCGGGCGGCGGGGTTACCGCAGGCAAGTGCTTGAACACCGTGGTGGCGCCGGCGTGCAGGGTGAGACCGGCACAGGCGATGACGGCCGCCACGCCTATGCCGCGAAGCGCGGTGGGCAGGCCGCCACCCGAGGACCAAGCCCGGGCCAGACCGTAGGCCAGGGCGAAGATCAGCACCAAGCCGAAGACGCCGAGGTGCACCGGAGCCGAGGGCAGGGCGGCTTGCAAGCCGGTGGCCACGCCGGCGACGAGCAAGGCCCCGCCGAGCAGACCCAGGGTGAGCGCGCTGGTTTTTAGCGGGATGGCGGCGCGGGGCACGAGTCCGATGGTGGAGCCGGCGGTGAGGAAGGAGTGCGCTTTGTAAAGCGAGTGGGCGACGATGTGGAGCAGGGCCAGGCCGAAGGCGCCCAGGCCGCACTGGAGCATCATGAAACCCATCTGCGCGATGGTGGAGTAGGCCAGGGCGCGCTTAACACTGGGTTGGGCGAGCATGACTACCGCGCCGAAGGCGGCGGTGAGTGCGCCCAGCACTGCGAGCATGTTGAGTGCGCCGGGAGTATGCGCGAAGATCGGAGAGAGACGCACGACCAGAAAGCCGCCCGCGTTGATGATGCCCGCGTGCATGAAAGCGGAAACCGGCGTGGGCGTTTCCATCGTATCCGGCAGCCAACTATGGAAAGGGAATTGGGCGGACTTGAGCGCGGCGCAGGTGGCGAGCAGGAATCCGACGATTGGCAGGGCGGCAGTCTGTCCGGTGGCGATGGCGGCGAAGAGCCGGTCCAGTTCCCAGGTGCCGTAGGCTTGATAAAGAAGAATGGAGGCGGTGAGCAGGCAAAGGTCGCCGAGGCGGCTGACCACAAATTTTTTGCGAGCGGAGAAGATAGCGCCGGCCCGGCCCGGGTAGTGGAGCAGCAGACGATGCAGGCACAGGCTGGAGCTGATCCAGGCGGCGAGGATGAGCAGCATGTGTCCGGACAAGACCAGCGTGAGCACCGAAGCCAGGGTGAGGCTCATCCAAGAGAAGAACCGCGCCTGGGCCAAGTCGCCGGACAGGTAGTGGCGGGAGAAACGCAGGACCACGGTGCCCAGGAAAGAGACCAGCACGACCATAACGGCCGAGATGGTGTCAAGGCGCAGGGAGAGGGCGAAAGCATCATTGCCGGCGGGTACCCAACGGGCGGTGATCGGGCCACCTTGCAAGAGCAGGGCGGTGGCGGTGGCGGCGAGCAAGGCCGCGCCTGCTGCAGTGTAAGCGGTGATTCGCCCGGCGGCGGCCGGGGCGGAGAAACGGGCGAGCACCCCGGCCAGAAAGGGCAGAAGCGGAATGACAAGTAGGACGAAGGGAAGAAGTGCGTGCATCGACGTCAGATTAAGAAATTCATTGGTTTTAGACAATTACAGGCTTTAGAAGGACTCGTTAACTTTTATTTAAGCCTTATGCCTTTCCTGAATTATCATCATCTGCGTTATTTCCGGGTCATTGCGCGCGAGCTGAGCCTGACCCGGGCGGCGGAGAAATTGAACCTGTCGACCCCGGCGCTCAGCATTCAATTGAAGCAATTGGAGGAGAGTCTAGGGCAGGCTCTCTTTGTGCGGGAGCGCGGAGGCTTGACGCTGACCGAGGCGGGCCGGGTGGCGGTAAAGTATGCGGACACCATCGGGCGCACCGGCGAGGAGCTCATGGACGTGATGCAGAATCAAAGTCACGGCGGCGGCAGGCAGGTATTGCGGGTGGGCGCGGTGGCGACTTTGTCGCGTAATTTCCAAGTGGAGTTCCTTAAGCCGGCGCTGCACCGCGCCGGGGTGGAGGTGGTCATACGCTCCGGGGCATTGCGGGAGTTGCTGGTTAGTTTGCACTCCCATGAAATCGATCTGGTTTTGTCCAACCAAGGGGTGCGCCGGGATGCGGAGCGGCCCTGGCATAGTCATCTGCTCGCAGAGCAGGCCGTGAGTTTGGTGGGCACTCCCGCGTGGAAAAAAAAGCGGCTCAAGTTTCCCGCCGATTTCGCCAATGTGCCGGTGATTTTACCGGGGATGGAAAGTAATACCCGGGCGGGTTTTGATCGCATGCTGGCGGCCGCGAACGTGCGGCCCACCGTGCTGGCGGAAGTGGACGACATGGCGATGCTGCGTTTGCTGGCTCGCGAAGGTGAAGGACTTTCCCTCGTGCCTCCGGTGGTGGTGCGGGACGAGATCGAGCGCGGCGAGCTGGTGGAGACCCATCGCATCCCCGAATTGCGGGAGACTTTCTATGCCATCACTCCCAGCCGGCGTTTCCCCAATCCGCTGGTCGGCGAGCTGGTCGAGCGCATGGTCAAACCCGGCAAGGCTATTTCCGCGTCCAAGCGCGGAGGGTCTTGAGCAGAAAAAGCTCTAGGGCGGCGGTGTCGTTGAAGTTAACCCTTAGCAGCCCGGCGGCGTGTTCGAGATGTTTGACGGTTTCGGCAAAGGCGCGCGCCCCGATGGCGGCTTCCGGGGTGACGAGAATCTCGCGCGCGTAGGCGCCGGTGGCGCGTTCCACGTCCGCGAACAGACGGTCGCGCAGGCCTTTGCTCAAACCTGATTCGATGGCTTCCTGTTCTTCCTTACTCAGCTCCTCGGGCATGGATTTCTTTTGTTCGTTCCACAGCGCCTCGGTGGCGGTTTCCAGCAGCACATCGAAACGCGCGACCAAGCCATAAAGCCGGAAAAGGGCGTCCGCCGGCGCAGTGCGCGCCGCCCCGCCGTGGAGCAGGGCGAGGAATGCACGGTAATCTTCCAGCCACGCGACCCAGCCATCGACGGGGGTAACGCTACCGGGCGAGGTGAAACGGAAAAGTTGGCAACGACTGCGGATGGTCGGCAGCAGGGCATGCGGCCGGGTGGTGAGCAGCAGGAGAGTGGTGTTGGCCGGCGGTTCTTCCAGCGTCTTGAGGAAGACGTTGGCGGCGGTGGTGTTCATGCGATCACACTCATGTAACAGGGCGACCTTGTGGCCTCCGGCGGAGGCGGAGACCTGCACTTTGCCGATGAGTTCGCGGGTGGCTTCGGCACCGATCAGACGCGCCTTGCCAGCGGGCCGGAGTTGGAAGCAATCGGGGTGGGCGCCGTCGAGCAGAGAGCGGCGGCGGGCGGGGGCGGTTGAAGGCGGATTGAGCAGGCGGTCGGCGAGCCCGAGCCCGACGCCGCGCAAGAGATCAATGTTGTCCCCGGTCAGCAGCAGGCTGTGGGAAAGGCGTCCGCGCCCCAAGGCTTGGTCGAGCACCAGTATGGCGGGTGTGCCGACGAGCGCATCGGGCCAAGGGAGGATGGGCACGGAGGCGACCATGAAGTTGCGCAGAAAAAGCGCGGAACTAGGCGATGAGTTTCTGCACGGCCTTCCAGATCTCTTTCTCGATCTCGGCTTCGCTTTGGGTGCCGTCCACGACGTGGAAACGTTCCGGCATGCTATCGGCCAGCAGGAGGTAGCCGGCACGCACTTTGGCGAAGAATTCGATGTTTTCGCGTTCCATGCGGTCGGGCAGATCGGAGGCGCGGCGGCGGACACGTTCGAGACTGATCTCGGTGGGAACGTCGAGGATGAGCGTCAGGTCGGGCATGACGTTGCCCACTGCGAACTGGTTGATTTGTTGCACCGGATCCGAGGCTAGGTTGCGCGCGATGCCTTGGTAAACCGTCGAGCTGTCGAGGAAGCGGTCGGTAAGCACGATTTTCTTTTTGAGCAGGGCGGGGGCGGTTGAAGGCGGATTGAGC
>JAIXRU010000116.1 GCA_027485045.1 Opitutaceae bacterium
CCGTATTTAAAGTAGTTCAACAGGCGTCCCGCACCGTCGCGTTCATAGATGCGTTCGAGGCGGTTGGCGTTATCGAAAACGTTGGTCCGGTTCACCCCGTTGGGTCGGGTGATGCCGGTTAAGCGCCCGGCGTTGTCCCAAGTGTAGGTGGTGGTGCGACCCGCCCAATCGACTACGGTTTTCAGGCGGTTGGTCGGGTAGTAAGTGTAGGTAACCACGCGGTTGCCGGGGTAGGTCAGTTTCCAAAGCAGGCCGTTTGCGTGGTATTGGTAGCCGATGGTTTGGTTGCGGGCGTTGGTGTAGCTTTGCGGGCGGTTCAGCGCATCCCAGGTACGGGCAAGAATCGCAGTGCCTTCGGTAAGGGTGAGCGGGTTGCCGTTGAGATCGTAGGCGAGGGTCAGGGTCCCCGCGCCATCGATTTGAGAGTTCAGACGGCCAAGGGTATCGTAACTTGAGACCGTGCTTTGGCCGGTGGCTTTGCTGCTATCGGAGAGCTGCGAAAGATCATTCCAAGTAAAGGTCCGGGTGTGGTTCAGGGGCGTTTTGAGCGATAAGGGTTGTCCGTTACGATTGTAAGCGAACTGAAAGGTTTGGCCCCGGCGGTTTTTCAGGGCGCTCAGTTCGCCGAAGGGGGTGTAGCTGTATTCCACCTTTCCTCCGGCGGGATCGGTGAGGGTGGCCTCCTGGCCCAGGGTGTCGTAAGTAACGAGGGTTTCCCTACCCAGCGGGGTGCGCTGGAGGGTGCGGCGTCCGTTGGGGTCGTAAGCAAAGGTCGCGGAGTGGTTGAGGGGGTTGATGAGCGCAAGGAGGCGTCCGGCGGCATCATAGTTGAGATCGGTTTTTTGCTGGCGGGGGTCGAGGCTGTAGTCGAGCCAGTCGCGTTTGTCGTAAACCAGGGTGGTGGTCTCGGCTTCGGGCGTGCCGTAGGCGAGGGTATCGGTGAGCAGCTTTCCAGTGGCGCTGTAGGTGAGGCGGCGTATCCTGCCGCTGGCATCGGTGATGGTTTGCAGGTTGGCGGAGGGGTCGTAGCCGAAGGTGGTGGTGCTGGTATCCGCCGATTGGATCTGCACGGGCTGGCGGCGCAGGTTGTATTGGTAGCCGGTGGTATTGCCCCGGGGGTCGGTATGGGTCTTTACGTCGTCGCGCAGGTCGTAGGTGAAGCTTTCGGAGCTGCCGTCGGGACGGGTGATGGTCAGGGGCCGTCCGCTCAGGGTGTAGGCGTAGGAGGTGGTGCGGTTGCCGGTGGAGGAAAGCTCGGTGAGGGTGCCGAGCAGGCCGTCGGCCTGGTAGGTAAACTGGCTGACCTGGTTGGCCGGATACGTGATTCTGCTGGGCAGATTGGCGGTCTGGCCGGCCGGGTAAACAAAGGAGGTGTAGCGGCTGTCGATGGCGGGATCGAGGCTGAGCTGGGAGAGCTGGGTCAAGCGATGGGTGGTGTCGTAGGCGTAGGTGGTTCGCGTGCCGGCGGGGTTTTCGGTCGAGGTGAGGAGGTGGTCGGCGTCAAAGCTTTGCCGGTAAACCTCGCCCTTGGCGGTGCGCTGTTCGATGAGGTGATCCTGCCCGTCGTAAAGCATGGCGGTGCGGTTGCCCGAGGCGTCCTGAACAGCGATGGGGCGTCCGCGTTTGTCGTAGAAAAAGATTTTTTCGCCGCCGAGGGGGTCGGTCTCGGTGTTGCGCAGGCCGGTGAAGGCGAGTTTGTATGTTTTGGTGGAGTCGCCTTCGCTGTCTTGCTGGTAAACGCGGCCTTCGGAGTCGTAGCGGTTGACGACGATGGTGCGGTTGTCGGGGTCGATCAGTTCGGTGAGGCGGCGTTGAGAGTCGTAGCGGTATGTGGAGGTTTGGGATTCCGGGTCGATGGCGCTGGTGAGCGCGCCGTTGGTGTAGCCGAAGCCTACGCTGCGGCCGGTGCTGTCGGTGACGCTGGTGATGCGCCCGCCGGTGTAGCCGAGGGTGAGGGTGCGGGCGTAGGCGTCGGTGACGATGGAGAGGCCGTCGGCGGTGTAGGCGAAGTTGAGGGTTTTGCCAAAATAGTCGGTGATCCGGGTGATGCGCCCGCCGTTGAATGTATCGAAGGTGTACGTGTTGCCGAAGCGCTCGGTGGCGACGTAGGAATCGCCGGTTTTTACGAGGCTGAGGGTGGAGCCGGCGGGCGGGGTGTAGGTGCCGTCGGGTTGTTTGACGAACTGCAGGGAGTCTTTGCCGAAGGTGAGGGAGACGGCGTTTTGAAGCAGGTTATCGACTGCGTTTTTGGCGATCAGGGCGGCGGCGACGGTGGGCTTGATCGAGGTCGTGTCTCTGACGAGTTCATTGATCATCACGGCGGCGGCGATCATCTGGGCGGCTTCGGCGGGGGTGGTTTCGCCCAGGCCGGCCTCGGGGGCGGTGCGTACCACGGCCTTCATGTCGTAGTTGTGAGTCCAGCCGTAACCGAGTTTGGAGGAGTCGCTGGCCTGGCGCTGGGAGCTGTAGTGGCGTTGGAAGGACAAGCCGCGCACGCCGTACTGGCCGAGGCTGAGGTCTTCTTTATTCAAAACCATGGCACCGGTGGCCATATCGACCGGATCGGCCCCGAAAAAGGCGGGCACGTTGATGGCGGGCGTGGTGCGGTTGATCAGATTGGAGACGCCGCCGGTATCGAAGGTGTTGGGCGAGGAGGCAAAGTTGGCGGCGACGGGGCCGGGGTTTACCGGGCCGTTGACGACGCTAAAACCCCCGGCGAAGTCGCCGCCGATGATCATGCCGATGGCGATATTGTCGCTGGTTACGCGGTATTCGACGTAGCCGCTGCCGTTCCAGTCCCAGCCGGGTTTGCTGTTGGCGGCGCTGCGGGGCAGGAACACGGTGGAGCCGGAGTTTACCTTGGTCTGCAAGGAGGATTTCTGGGTGTCGCTGTAGCCCTGAAGCTCGGGGACAATGGCGGCCCAATTGGCGGCGGTGGCGCGGTAGATGCGGTTTTTATTCGGGTCGGTGCTGGCGTTGGCCAGATGGAGGAGTTGGATGGTGGATACGGCGCTGTCGGCGGATTGGTTGTGCTGATCCACGATGCCGTGCTCCAGGGCGCTGCTCAAAAACGCGGAGGTCAGGTTAAACGGTATTTGATTGGTGGTGATGCCGTCGCGGGTGAACTGAGCGGTGAAGGCCAGGCCTACATCGACAAAAAAGCCTTCTTCCTGGGCCATGCGCCCAAAGCGGTGGAGCAGGCTGAGGTTTAGTTTGTTTATGCCTGCGGAGAGCTGCGCTACCTGATGGTCTTGGTAGAGCCAGTTGAGCCCCATGACGTTGAGAATCTCGGTGGTGATTTGCCGTTTGAGGGTGGGGTCGGGAAAGGCGGGCAAGTTGATCGAACCATCAGGGGCGACGAGCGCGGGATAGAGCAGGCGGGCGGCGTCGATGTAACCGTTTAAGACGCGTTGCCGGTTCTGGAGCGAACGATTGCTGGCGGCGAAGGAGTAGATGAGGGCGTAGGTGCCGGTTTTTTTGTACTTTTTGCCCCCGTCGGTGCGGTCATTTAGCGGCGGCGCGCCGGTCGTGTAGTAAGCAAAGTGGGGGTGGCGGGCGTTGAGTTTTATTTTATAAACGGGCGTGCTGACGTTGGCGGTGTGGATGATCGTATCGTCGAGCCAGACCTGAACGGTATCGTTGGTGGTGGGAGTGACGGCGAGGCGTCGGCCCTGCAAGGAGGGGGTGGGGATCGTGTAGACGGGATGCTCGTCAATCTGGATCTCGAAGGTCGACATCTCGCTTTGGGGAATCGCGGCGTAGTTCTGGGCGGTGTCGGAGAAGGCGGCCATCCAGGACCAACCCTGCACAGTGCCAAACGTGCGAAGCTGGTTTTCGCGGCGGCCAAGCAGGTCGCGCACCGAATCGTTGGGCCTCTGGGTGCGGATGTATTGGATAAATTGCTGGGTGTGGGTGGTGAGGCGGGTCTGAAGGGCGGAGCTTTGCAGGCCGGAAACGTAGGTGGGCGTCTCGGTGCCGGAGGCGGCGAAGAGGAGGGCGGTCTTGGCGGAGGCGTTGAAGCCGGTGGCGGCGACGAAGTCCGGCGCGGTTTTTCCGGTGAGGTGTTTGGCCGAGGGATCTTGAATCAGGGTGGTGCTGCCGACGGTGAGCACGACGACGGTGCGGGGCACAACGATGGAGCCCGGGTAAGTGGTGTGATATTGGGCTCTAAAACCGTTGTAATAAAAATAATTAAGAAGCAGGGCGCTTTTCTTGAATTCGAGATCGGTCCAGGCGGGGTCGGGCTTCTGGGCTTGAACCACGGAAAGGCCGGGGAAGGGATCAGGGTCTAGGCCGAGCCAGGTGACGCCCGTGTAGGTCGTGGCGGGATCTTGGTTGGTGTACTGGGCGACGGTGTTGTCGTAGGGGATGATTTCGTAGCGTGACTGGTAGCTGGCGGTGTAGCCGGCGGCGCGGTAGAGGGCGACGAGCAGGGCGGATTGATCCATGTCGTTGCCGGAGGCTTCGAGAAGGGTGAGGTGGGCACCCTTTTTGCTCCCATAGTAGTGCTCGTATTCGATGGCGTTGTACACGAACTCGAAGATGCGGGCGGGGTTGTTTTGCAGTGAGGCGGCGAGATTCTGGATTTCGGGGGTGATGGCATCGGCGACGTTGCCGGCAGGAGGTAGCGAGGTCAGGGCTTGGGTGCCGGACAGGGGAATGGGCAGGGCGAGTGCTTGTGTGGCGGAAGCAGGCCCCTTGCGCAGGGGCCCGACTGGACTTGCGGCGGTGAGGACCGGGGCGGGCAGGTCCAGCCTCGGGGCGGGCAGGTAGTCCCAGGCGTTGGGGGTCGAGGCACGGAGGGTGAAAACCGAAAATACCAAAAGTAAGAAACGAAAGCGCATGGGAAAAATCAATTGGCGGCGTGGGCCTGGATGTTGCCTTCCGCGTCCAGCGTAAGGGTGCGGGCGGGGCTGCCGCTCAGGCTGACGCGATTCAACCAGCCGCGAGCATCATAAACAAACCCGTCGGCTTGCCCCGCGACCTGACTTTGATCCGCACCCTTGGGGTCGAGTCCGAAGCGAAAGGCGTCCCGGTCGAGCACGCCGTCGTTGTTCCAGTCGCCCGATCCGTCGCGGCTTAAGTCGCCGAAGTAGTAGCGTTCCCATTTGTCCGGGAGGCCGTCGGTATCGCTGTCGGCAAGAGCGGAAATGTCGTTGGGGTCGAACTGAACGACACGAAGGAAGATTTTATCGGTGCTGGTGGCGGTAAAGGCAACGCCGAGCACGGCATCGTTGCCGGTGGGATTGATGTTGTTGAGCATTGTCCAAGTGGCGAGGTCGGTCGTGGCCTCGACCAGGTAGTGCCGCTCGGATTTGCCCCACCAGGACAAGGTGTAGGCGGCCGGTGTGGTGGAGGTATCCACCGTGAGCTTGGAACCGAGATTGAGGTCGGTCGCGGTCTGGGCGGGAAGGCCGGTGCAGACCAGCAGGAAAACGAGGGCAAGGCGGCGCGGCATGGTGAAAACAGATCGAGGTTACTTGGTGGCGGGGACCCAGAAGCGAAGGGTCGCGTCCGGTGTTTTTGGCGGATTCAGTCGTAGTTCCCGCTCGCGCACGGCGTTTTCCCTCTCCCGCTTTTCGTAATCCGCCTTCAACTCGGCGAAGTTCATTTGGTAATAAGCATGCAGGTAGTCCAGACCGGCGAGCGTGGTTTCCTCTTGGGTCAACTCGCGGGCGCTGAGATTCACCGCGTAATCCGCTCCGCGGGGATCGAGCTTGAGGCCCTTGGGCAGGGGGGACTTTGAACCGGGAGGTAAATCAGCCGTAGAGTAAACCTCCACAAAGGGAAACCATTGGTAGAATGTGGTCGGGGTTTCCAAGTAAAGTAGCTGGCTGAGGTAACGGAAATCCGCGTTCGACCAGGCCTTGTATTCCTTTTTTCCCGTCTGGTCCCGCCAGCGCAGTTCGGTAACGGGCGTCTTGCCGCCCAGGTAAACCGTGGCGGTCAGGGAGAGCGAGAAACAGGCTTTTTCGGGCAAACGCTCGGCGCTGGCCGACTGTTTTGCGGTGGGCGCGGGTGCGGGTGAGGAAGGGGGCGGTGGCGTTTTGGCCAGAACCGGCGGACGCACGCGAATGAGCGTCATCTTGTGGTCGCCCAGGCGCACCTCTTTGCGGCTGATTTCCGAGTACGAGACAACGGGACTGGGAGCTGGGGCCTCGGGACCGGCGTTAAGCGTCAGGCTAAACGCCGCTAGCACACCGAGCGAGCGGGCGAGAGAGAGGAGGAAGGCACGGGACATAAAAGAGGGACGCACTTACTAACGCCCCGATCCGGGCACCGCTAAGAGCCCACAAGAAGGCGCTTTCGATGCGCCCCAGCTCGGAGCGCGGTCGATGCGTTTCTTGTGTCCTTGGAAATTAGCGGTTTCGGATCGGACAGCAGCCGAAGCTGCGCGAAAGAGATGTGCCGGGTGTAGGTGGCTGGGTGGCGGGTGGGAGTTGCGCTGGTGGGCGGCGTGCCGAACTGCGCAAAAATACGCAAAGGGAGGGAGCGGGCTTAATGCAAGACGGGAGTGCGCTTCTTCGTAGGGTGTGATGTAACACCAACTGATGCCAGGTGCTCGATAGTTTTCCATCCGGTAGGATTGAGCGTGAGCTCAATGGCTCGATAATCGACGCCGAACTTGGGCTCACGCCCAAGCCTACCCCTAAAGAGTCGGAAAAAACCGCACATCGCTACCTACTGTTGATCAGTTAAGAGCGAAGCGGCGCGTCCGCCATTGCTTCGGCCCGCCGCCCCGCTCAAAAACCTGTCCGCCGCATGACCGACGCCACGCCCGCCCAAGCTCCCGACCCCGCCGTCGCCGCCTTTATCGCCCGCTGGGCCAACGCCCAGGCCGCCGAGCGCGCCAACTACGTCCTCTTTCTCACCGAGCTTTGCGATGTGCTGGGCGTGCCGCGCCCCGACCCGGCCGGGCCCGATACCGAGCAAAACGCCTACGTTTTCGAGCGCGCCGTCACCTTCCAACGTCGCGGCTCGTCCCGGCCCACCACTGGCCGCATCGACCTCTACAAACGCGACTGCTTCGTCTGCGAGTGCAAGCAATACGCCCACGCCAGGAAAACCGAGCCCGCCGAACTCGCCTTCGACCTCTCCGACGACGCGCCCAAATCCCCCAAAATCGCCCGCGGTTCCGCCGCCTGGGATCGCGCCATGCTGGAGGCCCACGGCCAGGCCGAGGACTACGCCACCCACCTGCCCGCAAACGAAAACCCGCCGCCCTTCCTGCTCGTCGTGGACGTCGGCCACGTCATCGAGCTTTTCGCCGATTTCACCCAGCGCGGCAAAGCCTACCTGCCGTTTCCCGACGCCCGCTCGCACCGGATAAAACTCGCCGAACTCGCCAACCCCGACCAACGCGAACGCCTGCGCCTCATCTGGACGACTCCGCTCGTCCTCGACCCCGCCAAACGCGCCGCCGCCGTCACCCGCGAGGTCGCCGCCTACCTCGCCGAGCTCGCCAAATCCTTCGAGAAACGCCACGACCCCAAGCTCGTCGCCGAGTTTCTCTCCCGCTGCCTCTTCTGCATGTTTGCCGCGGATGTGGGCCTGCTGCCCAAGAACGGCTTTCACGACCTGCTCGAATCGGTCAAGGCCGACCCCGGCGCCTTCGTGCCCATGCTCGAACTGCTGTTCGAGGACATGAACCAGGGCCGCTACTCAGGCCTCTTGCGCAAAAAACTGCTCCACTTCAACGGCGGCCTCTTCGCCTCCGCCAAGGCCCTGCCCGTCACCGGCACCCAGCTCGGGTTGCTGCGCAAGGCCTCCGCGCTCGAATGGCGGCACGTCGAGCCCGCCATCTTCGGCACCCTGCTCGAACGCGCGCTCTCGCCCGACGAACGCCACAAACTCGGCGCGCACTACACCCCCCGCGCCTACGTCGAGCGCCTCGTGCTGCCCACCGTGATCGAGCCCCTGCGCGACGAATGGGCCTCGGTGCGCATCGCCGCCGTGACCCTCGCCCAGCGCGGCGACCTCAAAGCCGCCAAGGCGGCGGTGACCCAGTTTCACGCCCAACTCTGCGCCGTGCGCGTGCTCGATCCCGCCTGCGGCTCGGGCAACTTCCTCTACGTCGCCCTCGAGCAGATGAAACGCCTCGAAGGCGAGGTCATCAACCTGCTGCACGACTTCGGCGACGACACCGATTTCTTAAAACTTCAGGGCGCGACGGTGGACCCGCACCAGTTCCTCGGCATCGAGATCAATTCCCGCGCCGCCGCCCTTGCCGAACTGGTGCTCTGGATCGGCTACCTGCAATGGCACTTCCGCGTCCACGGTGAGACGTCCCCGGCCGAGCCCGTGCTCAAAAAGTTTAACAACATCGAGTGCCGCGACGCCGTGCTTGCCTACGACGACAAAGGTTTCGCCAAAGGCCCCGACGGCAAAACCCAGTTCGTCTGGGACCGCCGAACGTTTAAGACCGACCCCGTAACCGGCCGAGAAATCCCCGACAACGAAGGCGTGCGCCCGCTGGAAACCTACGTCAACCCGCGCCCCGCCGCCTGGCCGCAGGCCGACTTCATCGTCGGCAATCCGCCCTTCCTCGGCGCGAGCCGCATGCGCGAAGATCTCGGCGACGGCTACACCGAGACGCTTCGCGCCGCGTATCCGAAGATGCCGGAGAGCGCCGACTTCGTGATGTTCTGGTGGCACAAGGCCGCCCTCGAAACCCTTGCCGGCCGCACCCGCCGCTTCGGCTTCATCACCACCAATTCCATCCGCCAGACCTTTAACCGCCGCGTCGTGAAAGCCGCGATGGACGACGGCCTTTACCTGACCTTCGCCATCCCCGATCACCCGTGGATCGACGCTACCGAATGCGCTGCCGTGCGCATCGCCATGACCGTCGGCGCGTCGATGAAGCCCGCGCCCGAGGCTAAGCTTCAGCACGTCACCCACGAAACCGCCAACGACGAAACCGGCGAAAACGAAGTCCAGCTCGACCTCGCTCTCGGCAAAGTCAGCGCCGATCTCACCGGCGGTGCGGACGTTTCGGGATCTTCGGAACTTGAAGCCAACAGTGGTCTCTCCTCTCAAGGTATGAAACTCCATGGCCAAGGGTTTCTTGTTACATTTGAGGAAGCAAAAGCTCTCGGTTTAGGAAAACACTCAAAGCTGGCGAATCACATCCGCCCATTTCTAGGGCCGAGAGACGTTGTTCATACGGCACGACAACTTTATGCGCTAGATTTTGACGGGCTAACAGCGGAGCAGGTTCGCCAGGAATTCCCTAATTCTACTTTGTTAAGATTTTCCTTGATTTCCGATCAGTCGCCGGTCATTGATTCGCATCGTAATCAATAACCAAGCGCCTTGCGGCGCACAAAAAAAATGACACGCAGGGCGTGC
>JAIXRU010000251.1 GCA_027485045.1 Opitutaceae bacterium
GCCTCACTCACCGGCCACTTGGTTTTCTCCACCCTCCACACCAACGACGCTCCCGGCGCCATCACCCGCCTTATCGACATGGGCGTGGAACCCTTCCTCGTCGCCAGCGCCGTCGAGCTCGTCATCGCCCAGCGCCTCGTCCGCCGCCTCTGCCCTGCCTGCGCCAAACCCAAACCCGCCGACCACACCCGCATCCAGGCCGATCTCGTCGCCCTCGGCCTGCCCGCCACCCTCGCCGACGGTGTTCACGAGCTCGCGGCACCTGTCGGTTGCCGCCAATGCCGCGGCACCGGCTACCGAGGCCGCATCGGCATCTTCGAGATTCTGCACCCCAAGCCGCTCCACGACCTGATCGTGAAACGCGAGTCCGGCCGCGCCCTTACCGAAATGGCCATCGCCAACGGCATGACCACCCTCGCCCAGTCAGGCTGGGAGCGCGTCCGCCACGGCCAGACCACCTTCGACGAACTCCTCCGCGCCCTGAGCACCACGGATTGAGCGCCCGCCCGCGTCCATGCCCGCCTTCTCCTACACCGCCCGCGACTCCTCCGGCACCGTCACCACCGGCACCCTGGACGCCCCCTCGCGCCGCGACGCCCTCCGCCGCCTGCAAACCCGCGGCCTGAAACCCACCCGCCTCGAAGAAACTGCCGGCACTGACACCGCCTCCGCCCGCAGCCGCCAGCGCGCCTCCGCTCATTCCTCAGCCGCTACTAGCTTACCAGCTCTATCAGCTTCTAACGCCTCCCTCCCCGCTGCCCGCTCCGAAGCCCCGCGCGCCTCGGAACGCCTCCCCTTTTTCGAAGCCCTCGCCGACCTCGTGCGCGGCGGCCTCTCCGCCGGCGAAGCCGTGCGCCTGCTCTCACTCCGCGTCCAGCAACCCCGCCTCCGCACCCTCTGCGCCGCCCTCTGGACCGACCTCAGCGAGGGCCAGACCCTCTCCGCCGCCTTCGCCCGCCACCCCGCTGTGTTCGACGGCCAGACCGTCAACCTCATCGCCGCCGGCGAGGCTACCGGCAACCTGCGCGACGTCCTCGACCGCCTGATCACCCATTTCACCGACCAGAAGGAGCTGCGCACCAAACTCGCCTCCGCCATGGCCTACCCCATTTTCGTCTGCCTGCTGGCCGGCGGCGTCATCCTCTTTTTCCTCTTCTTCCTCCTCCCCCGCCTGCGCGGCCTGCTCACCTCCCTCGGCGGCGACCTGCCCTGGGCGACCAAACTCCTGGTCAACGGCTCCGAGTTTCTCATCCGCTACGGCTTGCTTGGCGTGATCGCCGCCGTGGTCGGCGCACTCGCCTTCTGGCAATGGCGCCGCACCCCGGCCGGCCGCCTCGGCTCCGACGAACTCGCCCTGCGCCTGCCCTTGATCAGCGGCTACGCCATCCGCGCCACCGTGCTCAACTTCGCCCACACCCTCGCCGTGCTCCTGGAAAACGGCATCACCACCGCCGAAGCCCTGCGCCTCGCCGAGCGCACCATCGGCAACGAAGCCCGGCGCGCCCGCCTGCGCGACGCCACCGACCGAGGGCTGGAAGGCGACGCGCTCTCCACCGCGCTCGGCCGTACTGGTATCTTTGCCCCCCTTCTGCTCGACCGCCTCTCCGTTTCGGAGCAGACCGGCAGCCTCGCCCCCGGCCTGCGCGACATCGCCCGCACCTGCCGCAACGAACTCGACCGCTGGTTAAACACCTTCACGGCGGGTATCTCCACCGGCGTGCTCGTCTTCGCCTTCAGTTTTGTAGGTTTTATCGCCTACGCCATCGTGAGCGCAGTCTTCCAAGTCAGCGCCAGCTTCCGCTTCTAAGCCCGCATCAAGTCAGCCGCCCCGCATCCAAGGCACCAGCTTCGCTCCTCACTGCATATCCCCATTCGCCAATGAGCCCGATATACAACACCCTCCGAACACAAAAAAATCGCGGAGCGATTCCCGCTCCGCGATAACAAGGTCTTCAGGCAAACGGTGGAACGTGCTACTTAAGCACCGCCAGATCGGCGCCAAAATTGAGGTGCAGGGTCTGTCCACCGATGACGAGGGCGGGCACCGACTTTACGCCGGCCTTTTCGGCTTCGACGACGCGCGTCTTGGCGGTTCCGAGGTGGACGATTTCAAGATTAACCTTGGAGCGATCCAGATAGTTTACGACAGCAGCTTCAGCTTCGAGGCACACCGGGCAGCCGGCATGGTAGAACGTGGCGGAGGTTTTCATGATTTGATGTAGGTTTGGATTGTGGCGCCGGTCTAATAATGGCCGACGACGCTACTATAACCCTGATCGATCACGCCGCACAGAGGGCACAAATCAGGCGGCGGGCACCGTTTTGTGCCCACTCGACGCGACGCACTTCTCGGCCTAGTTTTGCTCCATGAAGTCCCGCCACCTATCACTCCCGGAGCGCTCCGCCTACCGCAGCCTCGAAGACGTTGTGGGCTGCAAGTGGTCCGCCGCCGTCGTCGGTGCGCTGCAACGCGGCGTGGTGCGCCCCGGCCAGCTCGAACGTTACATCCCGGGCATCTCCACCAAAATTCTCACCGAACGGCTCCGCCGCCTACTCGACTACGGTCTCATCCAACGCGAGGACCACTCCGTCGCCACCTCCCAACACGTCGAATATCAACTTACCCCCGCTGGCGTGCGTCTGGCCGGAATCATCGAGCAAATCCACGCCCTCCAAGTCGAACACACGCCGCCCGCCCCAGCCGCCGCTACTGCCCCAAAAACGCCCCCTCGCCGAGCCCGCAAATCGCCATAAAAAAATCCCTGATAAAAAACGACGTCACCCTCGGCTTTCCCCCAAAAGAACTCACGGCTCGGTTCCTCCTGAAGTGACCCAAAGCGGTCTCGCCCATCCCGCGTGCCGTAAGCAACTTCGTCCGGTCCACTACGCTCACATCGCCTCTTTTCGCGGTTTTGCGTTGAGCCCGCTTCCGGTTTAACCTGCGCGATGACCACTCTCCATCCCGCTGTCCGTATCGGCCATGTGCATCTCAAAGTCGCCAATCTCGACCGCGCCCTTGCCTTCTACTGCGGCGTGCTCGGCTTTGAGCTCAAGCAGCGTTTTGGCACGCAGGCCGCGTTTGTTTCCGCCGGCGGCTACCACCACCACATCGGCCTAAATACTTGGGAAAGCCTCGGCGGCCCGCCACCCGCGCCCGGCACGACCGGCCTCTACCACACCGCCATCCTCTACCCCGACCGCGCCACGCTGGCCGACGCGCTGCACCGCCTCTTAACCGCAAACATCACCATCGACGGCGCTGCCGACCACGGGGTGAGCGAGGCTATCTACCTGCGCGACCCCGACCTCAACGGCGTCGAACTCTATCGCGACCGTCCCGAAGCCGACTGGCCCCGCACGCCGACCGGTGAACTGGCCATGTTTAACCGCCCCCTCGACCTAAAAGCACTGCTAGCGGAACGCACTCCCTGACCTCCCAAGCCGTCCAGACAATCAAACACGGCGCTCCATCGTTCCCGAATCCTAATCTACCTTCCCGCTGCGATACGTCCCCGCGAGCCCCCCCCTCCCCGCCCTCAGCTAACCGAGCCCCCAGCACAAAGTAACCTATTGGGTTACTTTGTGCTGGGGGCTCGCGGCGTTCACAGACTGGCGCATCCCTGCCCCAAAGAACATTCTCACCATCTACGTTAGCCCTGCGCCCCGCGCTTGCCTAGCCGCCCCTTTCTTCGGCAAGGTGCTCGGTTTATGACCGCCGAGCCCAACGCTTCCGCCGAGCCCGCCAACCCGAATCCCGTCGCCGCCACCCCGAGCGACTTCATTCGCGACATCGTGGCCCAAGACGTCGCCGCCGCCAAATACCCCGCCGGCATAGTCACCCGCTTCCCGCCCGAGCCCAACGGCTACCTCCACATCGGCCACGCCAAATCCATCTGCCTCAACTTCGGCATCGCCCGTGAAAACCAGGGCCGCTGCAACCTCCGCTTCGACGATACCAACCCCGCCAAGGAAGACGTCGAATACGTCGAATCCATCACCGCCGACGTGCGCTGGCTCATCTCCGGCTGGGCCGACCACTGCCTGGGCAACAAGTCCCCCCGCGACCTTCCCCGCCTCACCCCCACTCCCGACGGTCATAACGACTACTACGCCGCCCCGGCCCCAGCCGGCACCGCCGCCACCGAACCCTTCTTCGCCAGCGACTACTTCGCCGCCCTTTACGAC
>JAIXRU010000145.1 GCA_027485045.1 Opitutaceae bacterium
GAGAAAAGCTGGCGGGACTGCAGACCAGCGTAGGCTGCGGCGGCATCGGCGGGTGCGGCGACGCGGTCGATGAAGTCGGAGGCGCGGATCGAGCCGCGACGAAGTTCCTCGATGACGCGATGGCGGTCTTCGATGCCGCGGTCGCCGGAGGCGATGGTGGTGATGCCTTCGCTAATCTGGCAGCCGTGGGGATTGAGCGACACGTCTTCGAGGTAGTTGGCCTGCCAGATCAGGCGCGGCCAGTCGTGAGCGAAGAAGTGGACGGGTTCGCGCACGTATTGGCCGGCGGGCATTTTCGGTTTTTGGCGGACGAGTTGGTGGGCGAGTTTGACGCCGGGAGTGGAGCCGGAGGCCTCGACGACGATGTCGGCGCCGTAGCGGGTGAAGAGCAGGGCGCGGTCGAGGGTGTCGGGTTGCGCGGCGGTGATGGCGATGGCGGCGCCGAAGCGACGGGCGCGGGCGAGGCGGGATTCCTCCAGGTCGATAACACCGACGCGGCAACCGGCGGCGACCAGCCAGGCGGCGGAGAAGGCGCCGATCAAGCCCTGGCCGATCACGAGCGCGGTCTCGCCGCGCTGGGGGCGGGCGGCGGTGACGCCACGAAACGAAATGGAGGCGATTTCAGTGACGACGTAATCGAGCGGGTTGGCACCGTCGGGGAGCAGGACGGGACGCTGGTCGATATCGGTGGCGAGGACCTGGTGGCTGGCGTGCGCGCCATAGAGGGCCTTGATGTCGGGGTTGCTGCGCGGGTTGATCGCGCTGACGAGGTCGCCGACGCGGTAGCCGCGCGCCTGCGGGCCGACGGCGATGACGCGGCCGATGGAATTGTAGCCGGGCAGGTAGGGGAACTGGCCGGCGGCGCCGTAGTGACCGGCGAGCATGCGTAGCTCGGTGCCGGGGGATACGCAGGTGTAGAGCGTCTCGGTGACGATGTCGGCGGGGCCGGCCTCGGGCAGGGCGTGGCGGGTGAGCGAGACCTGGCCGGGGGCGGTGAAGAGCAGGGCAGAGGCTTTGGTGGGTATCATGGTGAAAACACGCAGAATGAAGCGAGCGAAGGTTGACGCGATGGATCCGTTGCGGGAACGTTCCGCTTATGAAAGCCAAACGAGTGGGCATCGTGGAGCTGGCGAAGGCGTGCGGTGTTTCTAAAACGACGGTGTCGGCGGCGCTGGGGGCGACGGGGCGGGTGTCGGAGGCGATGCGCAAGAAGGTGCGGGCGGAGGCGCGGCGGCGCGGGTGGCGGCCTGACCCGCATGTGGCGCAGTTGATGGGATATTTGCGCCAGTCGCGGAGGGCGGCGACGACCTGCAATCTGGCGTGGCTGAACTCGGCGGCGGACGAGAGGTGCTGGCATGACCGGCCCTGGTTCGCCGGTTATTTAAAGGGTGCGCGGCGGCGGGCGGCGGAGCTGGGCTACGGGTTGGACGAGGTGTGGACGCGGGCGGAGGGGACGAGTGCGGCGGCGTTGGCCAGGCAGTTGAAGGCGCGCGGGGTGGCGGGAGTGTTGTTACCGTTGCCGGCGGACGAGCCGGTGGTGAGAAAACTGGCGCAGCAGAATTTCGCCAGGGTGGTGGTCGACGAGGCGGAGTTGGAACTGCCTTTTCCCTGCGTGCAGGCGGATCGCCATGCCAACATGCGCCTGCTGCTGGAGAGTGTATCAAAGCTAGGATACAAACGTCCGGGCTTGGCGCTTGATCCGTATGTGGATCGGATTAGCGCGCATAGTTATTCATCCGCCTATTTGGGTTGGTGCCGGATGCACGGGGTGGCGCCTTGTCTTTTGGATTTGGAGAAAGGCGGCGAAGCGGAAGCGATCAGCGGCGGTCTGCTCACGGCGGGCCCTGATATCTTGATTGGCAGCGACAACCGGCTGGCGGAGTGGTGCGGGGCGGCGGGTTTCCCGGTGCCTGAGCGCATCGGGGTGGCGCATCTCAACCTGGCCTCCGACGTGACGGGCTGGGCGGGGATAGGGCAAAATCACGAGCAAATCGGCGCGACGGCGGTGGATCAATTGGCGTCGTTGTTGACGCTTCGCCAATTCGCCACGCCTGACCGACGGACGGTGCTCGTGCCGGGAGTGTGGAGGGCGGGCAAGACGACACCGAACCGGCTCATGGTGTAGCCGCGTCCGTCTCCGGGCGCGATGGGAGCACACCCGGGGACGGGCGTGGCTACACGGGACTTGGAATTACGGCGCGGTGACCTTGACGCGGGCGAAGCGGCGGGCGGGGGAGACGGACGAATCTGTGACGGTCACGCGCTCGAAGGTGGCGTCGAGGGAAGTGGCGCTTTCGGTGGCGGAGGGGTTGACCGCCCAGGATGCTAGAGCGTCGGAGAACTCGACAGCGTAGGTGATGCCGGGATTCGAGGCGGCTTTGCGGCGGATGAGGGTGAGCTGAAGTTTACCGGCGTCGGGGCCGGAGCCGACGGAGACGAAAGGCAGGCCGGCGGTGCCGGACGGGGCGAGGATGGCTGCGTTGGGCAGGTCGATGTCCGTGGCCTGGCCGGGGCCGGCGCCGATCATGTTAAAGGCGAATTTGAGGAGGTTGGCCACCCCGTCGCCGGCGGGGGTGAGCAGGTCTTGCGAGCCATCGGCGGCGAGGCTGTAGGTAGTGCGGAAGGTGGCCAGGGAAGAGGTGACCGAATAGGGGGTGACCGCGCCGTGGGAGGTGCCGACGCGCACTTCGTCGAAGGTCATGGCACCGAGGACGGAGGGGCGCGGGTTGACGCCTACAAAACCACCGTAGTCAACGGTGGTGGTCAAGGTGGCGTTGGCGGTGCCGAGCGCCTGACCGAGGGCGGGGTTGACCCAGAGGCGGAGGACGTCGCCCGCTCCGGCGTTGAAGTCGATGCGCACGACGAGCAGCGTGGGCGTATTGAGGGCGAGCGTGGCCGTGGTGGCGACAGGCCCGGCGGCGTTTTCGTTGAGGCTCCAGCCGGTGGCGGTGTTTTCGAGGAAGACGTTGCGGGCGCTGCCGGTGAGGTTGAGTCGCCAGGCGCCGGCGGTCGAAGTGGTGGTGCGGGCGAGGACGGAAACGAAGAGAGACTGACCATCGACGCCGAAGGCCGCGCTATTGGAGCCGCCGATACGGCGGGAAATAAACGGGTCGGTGGTCATGAATCGATAGAAGCGCATGTCGCTTCCCCAGGTGGCGTTGTTGGGCGCGCCGGCGCCGCCGGAGGCGGCGAGCACGTAGAAGCCCTGTGAATACGACAGGCCGGTGGTGGTATCGAGCGCGGTGCCCCACGTGCCGTAGAAGCCGGTGGAGACGCCGGAGGGTGAGCCGCCGACGTTGGTGGCGGGGAGTCCGTTGTTGCCGTTGACGCCGCCGTCGGGGTCGGGGGAGTTGAATGGAACCGTGTAGTTGAAAGGCTCGCTGGCGATGAGCGAGCCGTTGTCGGCGGGGGCGATCACGAGGGTGACGACCACGGCGGGGGACGTGCCGCGCGCGTTGGTGGCGGTGAAGGCGGGGGTGAACGTGCCGCTGCCGGTGGGCGTGCCGGAGAGGCGGCCGGAGACGGTGTTGAGCGTGACGCCGGACGGCAGGCTGCCGGAGGCGAGCGCGTAAGCGGTCGGGTTGTTGGAGGCCAGGAGATCGTAGCTGAAGGCGGCGCCGGACGTGCCGGAGGGCGTCTGGTTGGGGGTAACGATCGGCGCCGGGGGAGTGGCGGTGAAGTTTTGCGCGGTGAGGTTGGCCGTGGTGACGCTGGCGGACAGCGTGGCGGGGGTGAAGAGGTAGCCGGTTAACGTCGGGGTGAGGGTGTAGTTGCCCACGGGGACGTTGCTGAGGGAGTAGGTGCCGTTCGACGCGGTGACGGCGCTGCGGGTGCCGTCGGAGACGGTGACGCCGGCCAGGCCGCTGCCGGAGAGGAGAATCGTGCCGCTGATGGTGTAGCCCTGCGTGCTGACATTGCCGGTGGCGGGAGCGGAGTCTCCGAAACTGCTGCCGGCGCGAACGCGGTAGTAATACGTGGTGCCGAACGCCAGACCGGTATCCGTGTAAGTAGTGGTGTTGGCGGCGAGGCTGGCGAGGTCGGCGTAGGGGCCGGTCGCGGCGGTGGCGCGCTGGATTTTGTAGCCCGTCTCGTTGGTGGCGTTATCGGTCCAAGTGAGGGTGGCGGCGGTGGTTGTGATGTTGGCGAACGCCAGACCGGTGGGCGCGGTAGGCGGGGGCGGGAGTGCGACCTGGGCGTAAGTGGAACCGATGCGCAACTCGTCGTAGCTGAAGCGGGAGGTGGTGCCGTTGGAGCCGCTGGTGATGCGGATGCTGTCGATGAAGAAAGAAGGAACCGTGGTGGGTGAGCGGTAAATTCCGCCCGTGGCAGGCTCGCTCAAGGGGGGCAGGCTGCCCGCCGGGTATTGCCAAAGGCGCGCCTCGAGGCGTTCGAGGCCGTTGGCGGCGTTGCCGTCGGTGTCGGTGACGGTGACCTTGGCGAGGTAGAAGTAGGTGGTGTTGGGGACGACGCTGTTTCTGGCCGCACGAATCACACTGACGCCGCCAGTCTGGAGGCCGTAGCGACTTTGGTTGTCGGCATTCGCATAGAGCGACAAGACGGAGCCACCACCGGTTTTTCCCAGATACAGATAAGAAATCCGGTTGGTGCTGATGATGGGCGGCGAGCGGCTGGTGAAACTCATCCAGAACGTGCGACTGCCACTGGCAGGAGGGTTGACGACAGTTTGAACGGACGAGGCAAGGCCAAGCGCAAAAAACCCATACCCGGAGCTAAGGGGCGCGATGATGTTGTTGCCCAGAGCGGGAATGCGTCCGGCTGCGAGGCTGCCGGATATCAGGGTGTCTTGCGGGGTGGCATCGTCGGTTGTCCAGGGGCCGTTGCCGCCGTTGCCGGAGCCGGCGCGGCCGATGATGCTAGTCGGGCTGAGGGCGTGGCTGAAGGGTTCGTAGAATTCGGCGGGAATGTAATTGGAGGCGACGGTGGTGACTTCGGGGGTGTAGTCGGATTGGCTGACGGCACTGATGGCGCGGACGCGGTAGTAGTAAGTGGTGCCGCCGACGACGGTGGTATCGGTGAACGCGGTGGCGTTGGCGGCGGTGGTGCCGACGAGGGTGAAGCCGCTGCCGCTGGTGGTGCTGCGCTCGATCTGGTAGCCGGTTTCGTTGGTGGCGAGGTCGCTCCAGGAGAGGCTCACATCGGTGTCGCTGGTGGCGCTGACGATGAGGTTGACGGGTGCGATGAGGAGCGTGGCGCCGGCGACGGGGGAGGTGTAGGGGGAGTTGGAGATGCCGTTGACGGCGCGGACGCGGTAGTAGAATTGGACGCCGTCGGACAGGCCCGAGTCGGTGTAGCCGCTGGCACCGGCACCGAGGGTGGTCAGCAGCGTGAAGCCGGAGCCGGCCGAGGTGCTGCGTTCGATCTGGTAGCCGGTTTCGTTGTGGGCGATGTCGGCCCAGGTGAACTGGATTTCATCGGTGGAGAGTCCGAGGGCGGCGGGACCGGTGGGGGCCAAAGGGCTGGTGGTGAGAGTGGTGGTGACCGAGGTGGTGGCCGCGTAGGCGGAGGCGGCGTTGTCGGTCGAGCGAAGGGCGCGGATGCGGTAGGAGTAGGTGAGGCCGTCGAGGAGTCCGGTGTGGCTGTAGGCGGCGGTATTGGCGGCGACGGTGAGGAGGGGATTCCACGTGGTGGAGGTGCGCACCTCGATGGCGTAGCCGGTTTCGTCGGTGGCGTTATCGGTCCAGGTGAGGTTGGCCTGGGTGTTGCCGACGAGGGTGGCGGCGAAGGCGGTCGGTGCGGAGGGCGGGGGGACGGTGCCGACGATGGCGCCGGTAAACTGGGTGCCGGTGAAGCTGGCGGAGGCGGCGACGGTGGCGGAGCCGGAGTTGATGAAAAAGCCGTAGTGCATGCGTTGGTCGAGCACGGCGGGGGATTTGTAGGACGTCGTCGGATTGAGGTAGAGGTCCACCGTGGCCAGGACGGTCCAATCGCTTTCAGAAGCCGGAGCGGCGACGGTGGAGCGGTAGGCGGTGAAGACGGAGCCGGTGCGTTTGAGGCGCAGCCAGGAGGGGACGATCTTGGTGCCGGCGGCGACACGCTGGGTGGGCACGCCGTTGCCGAGGCCGTTTTGTGCGTCATTGCTGGATGAATAGACGCGGCCGTTGGGCTCGACCCAGATGAAGTCGGTGAGGGCGGCCTCGTCATCGGCGATCATGAGGCCGACCTGTTGCTCGCCGCTGGCGGCGGTGATGCGGGCGCGGATCTCGCCGTCGCCATCCATGGTTTGGTAAACAAAGCGGCGTCCGCTGCGGGCGAGGCTGCCGTGGAAAGTTTCCACGGGGATGCCGCCGCCGGTTATGGCCCAGGTATCGGTGCCGACGGTGTAGGACTGGGTGCCGGTGACGGTGACCTGGCCGTAGTTGCCGGCTTCCCAACTGGCGGGCAGGCCCACGGGGGGGACGGGCCATTTTTCGCCGCCGAAGTTGGGTTGGGTGAGGTTTTGATCGAGGACGGCGATTTTTTCGGAGTCCGCGAGCAGGCCGGAGGCGGCGGCGGTGAGGGTGACGAGTTGTTCGCCGGTGATGTTGACGCCGGTGACGGTGAAGGTGGCGGAAGATTGACCGGCGGGGATGACGACGGTGGCGGGGAAGGAGAGGCCGGCAGGAGTGGCGGAGAGAGTTACGGTGAGGTCCGCAGTGGTGGAGGTTTTGAGGCGGACGACGGTGAGGTCGGTGGTGCCGCCGGTGTCGGTGACGGTGCGGCGGTCGCCGGCGAGGACGAGGCGGGCGGTGGCGGCGTTGGTTTTTTGCCAGGCGTAGATCGAAGCGACCTCGGGCGTGGTGGCGGAGGCGGGGGAAGTGGCGGAGGAGAAAAAGCGGTTGTTGTGGGCGAGGGCGGGGGCGGAGTCGCCCTCGTAGAGGTAGCCGTTGGTGCCGTAGAATTGGTTGTCGGTGATGTTCCAGCCGGTGCAGGTGGCTTCGGCGAGGGTGAAGGCGGGCAGGGTGCCGATGGCTTGAAAAATATTGCCGCGCACGACCATGTCGAAGGTGCGATCCATGGCCATGATGGCGGGTTTGGCCTCGGTGTCCTCGGTTTTGAGGATGCGGTTGTAGGCGAAGATGAAGCCCTCGCTAGTCCCGCCAAATACGGAGGTGCCCATGCCGGAGAGGACGCGGTTGTTGTAGAAAACGTTGCGCGGGCCGTTGGGGCCGTGGACGAGAGAGGCTGCTCCATCGGAACCGAAGGCGGTGAGGCCGCGGGTGCCGCCGCTGCCGTCTGGCGAACGGGTGTCGAAGGTGCTGTCCTCGATCAGATTTTCGTGGGGGAAACGACCGTGAAGCTGGGGGGATTGCACGGATTTTCCGGAGAAGGTGGATCCACGGATGACGCTGCGGTTGGACGCCATGAAAATGGCCATGTGGCGCAGGTCGCTGGCCTGGCAGTTTTCCATGAGGACGTCGGTGATGTGGTTGGTCCAACCGAGGTAGGCGACGCCGCCGCCCTGTTGGATTTCGATCCAGGTGCCGAGGAATTGACAATCGCGCACCTCGAAGCGGGCGCTGGAACCCACGATGATGGGCCAGCTTTTGGCCTTCACGGTCTTGACGTTTTTGATCCAGGAGTTGGCGGCGTAGTCGAATTGAATGGGTTCGATGGTGGCGGTATTGGCGAGGGTTTCGATGGTGAGGTCTTGCACGCCGCTGTATTCCAGCATGGTGACGCGACGCAGGTGCGGTGACTCGTTGATGAAGTAGTCGTGGGTGAAGGTGCGATCCAGCGTGACGGTTTTGGCGGCGCTGTTGATGGCCGTGACCTTGGCAAAAAGAACGCGACCGACGTGATAAAAGGGATCGGTGAAAATGACGTTGTTGTCGGGATTGTTGTAGCGATCCGAAACGGTAGTGCCTGCCCCCGAGATGCCGGGGGTCAGTCGCACCCAAGAGCCGACGGTGAAGGTGTTGGTTGCGGGGTCGGCGTTGAGCGTGAGGGTATTGCCGCCGCGCGGGACGAAGGCGGTGGCGGTGAGGTAGCCGGAGAAGGCGGGGGTTTCGGAAAAGGTGAACAGCGCGCCGCTTTGGGTGGTGTCGGTGGCGAGCTTGATGATGGTCAAGGAGGGACCGTCGCCATCGATGACGATGTTGCTCTGAGTAAACACGACCGGCGTATCGAGGACGTAGGTGCCGGTGGGGAAGTAGAGGATGGCCTTGTTGGCGGGGTTGGCGTCGAGATGGGCGCGGGCGGCGGTGGCGGCGGCGGCCACGGCGGCGTCGTCGTTGGTGACGCCATCGCGCACGGCGCCGTAGTTGGTGACATCAAAAAGGGTGTAGGTGGCGCGGACGGTGGAGTTGTTGATGTCGGGGATGCCGCCGGTGACGCCGACGCCGGTGAAGTCGGGGTAAACGATGCCGTCGGGGCCGACGACATCGGCGGCGGTGAGGCGCGCGGCCTCCCAGGGGCGGATGGTGTATTGCGATGGCCAGGTGGTGAGGTCGGCGGCAAGGGTGCGCGAAACGACTCCGCTGAGTGCAAGACCAATAAGGACGAGCAGGGCAGAGGCGCTATTTATGGCGGGGTGCAAGGATGCCATTGGGGTAAGAAAGCAGAGTAAACCAATCACTACGCGGCGGGCTGACAGGGGTTGCCGAAGGGAAGATAATCGGAGGCATTCGTCCGATACAAAGGCATATCGCCTTAAGCGTTAAGTTCGAGCGTGGTGGCGGTCGCTGTCACCTGATGCCAATGTCTCGAAGTAGTTAAACGTTTCCCCGACACGGACAGGATGTCCATGCCGGGGAGTCCAAATGCAAGGGGGAGTTGGTTTTAGCGCAGCTCCGAGCGCCAAGCGCCGTGTAAGAATCTTTACGAGGGATAGCCGCTTTTTATCAGGTTCGTTACTGAGAGGTGACCTTGACGCGGGCGAAGCGTTTGGCGGGGCTGGCGACGGAGTCGGTGACGTTGACGCGCTCGAAGGTGGCGTCGAGGGACGTGACGCTTTCGGTGGCGGAGGGGTTGACGGCCCAGGGGTCGGAGATGGCGAGGTCGTTGGAGAATTCGACGGCGTAGGTGATGCCGGGGGCGGTGGAGGCCTTGCGGCGGTTGAAGGTGAGTTGGAAGCGGGAGTCGGGGGCGGGGAGCAAAATGGCGGAGGGGAGGCCGGCGGAACTGGGTGCGGCGGGGTTGGTGCCGAGGGCGAATTCGATGAGGTTGGGCACGCCATCGCCGTCGGGGTCGGCGAGA
>JAIXRU010000208.1 GCA_027485045.1 Opitutaceae bacterium
GTATCCAGCTCCTCGATGCGGGAGTAGAGCTGGGCGAGGGTGTCGCCGGCCTTTACCCGGTCGCCTTCCTTGACCGCGAGGCGCTCGATGCGGGCCTGCACGGGGGCGGAGACCACGACTTCCTTCAAGGGCAGCACCAAGCCGGGGTATTCGACGACGGCGGCAGAAAGGGCGGCGGCGCTGGCGGCGAGGACAAGGGCTAGGGCAGGGGCGGAGTGGCGGAGGCGCATGGGAGGGGGCGGAGCGGGAAGCGAGGAGCTGGGAGCGGGAAAACTAATGACGAATGAACAATGGCGAATGACCAATGAACTTGGAGGCGGGCGAAGCGGGCGGGTTATTTGGCGGCTACGTCTACGCGCAGGTGGTCGGGCAGGGTGCCGACGACGAAGTGGTATTGGATAATGGCTTTGTTCAGGTCTACCTGCGCGGCGAGTTCACGGGAGCGGGCGGCGCTGAGGTCGCGTTGGGCCTGGGCGACGTTATAGCTAGTGGTCAAGCCGGAGGCGAGGCGCTTGGTCTCGACTTCGACGGCGTTGCGGCCGAGCCGCACGGTATCGGCGACCAGAACCTGGCGTTGCTCGGCGTTGGTGATTTCGCGCAGGGCGTTGTCGAAGGCGCTGAGCAGGGTGATCTCGGTGCGCTTGAGGTTGAAGAGGGCCTGGGCTTTGCGGCCGCGGGCCTCGGCGAGGCGGGCTTTGCCGGTGCGGTCGCCGATGGGCACGTTGACTATGACGCCGACGCTGAAGTTGGGCTGGTCGCGGTTTTCGTAGTCGCGGTAGGCGTCGAAGAAGCCGTTATCCAGGCCCATGTAGCCGAAGGTGGCCTTCAGGTCCACGCGGGGGTAGCGCTGGTTTTTGGCGTAGGTTACGCGGATGTCTTCCGTTTTGGTGGTGGCGATGGCGGCGAGGTAGGCCGGGTTGCGTTCAAAAAGGGCCGCCAGGGCGCGGTCGCGGTCGGCGCCAAAGGGCTGGGCGGCCACGATGCCGGGCTCGACGAGGAAGTCGGCGGAGGATTCGTCGAAGTTCTCGCGGGTGATTTCGCGCAGGGTGTTGCGGCGGCCGGCGAGGAAGTTGCGCGCGACCAGCAGTTCTTCGCGGGCTTCGGAGAGGCGGGCCTGGGATTGGGTGATGTCGATCGGGGCCATGCGGCCTTCGTCGAAACGGCGCTGGTTGTCGCGCACGAGGGATTCGGCTACGCCCACGGCTTCTTGTTTAACGCGGATGTTTTCCTGGCCGAAGGCCATTTCGAGCGCGGCCACGGTGACATCGCGCAGGACGCGCTGCACGGTGCTTTCGAGTTCGTGGCGGGCGACCTGGGTGGCGGCTTTTTGCAAGCGGACTTCGGCGAGGTTGGCCTTGAAGCCGAAGTCTTTGAGCAAGGGCTGGGTGATGGTGAGGGTGGTGGTGGAGGTGTACTCCGGGGTGTAGCGCGGGTTCGGCGTCATCTGGATGCCGAAGACATTGGTGCCGGGGCGGCGGATGGTGGTGTTGTCCACCCTGTCAGTGCCGGTGATCAGTTCGTATTGGGTGCCGGTGGGGAGTTTGCCCACCAGGCCGGTCTGGGTGCGGTTGATGTCTTCCTCGTAGATCGTGGCGTAGCGACCGCCGCCCACGGCGTCGGTCATGGAGTCGTTGGCGTAGTTCTGCGCGCGTTCGCTGCTGATGTAGCTGTAACCGGCAACCCAGGAAGGGTCGAAGGCGCCCCAGGCGCCGCTCACGCGGTATTCGCCGATCTGGGGGTCGAGGCGTTTGGCTTTGATCTCGAGATTGGTGTTGAGCGCGGCGACCAGCAGTGAGTGCAGGCCGAGGGTGGGCGAGTCGACCGCCGGGCTGGCCGGGGCCGGGGCGGCGGTTTCAGGCGTGGTTTGGGCCGCGAGTGGAAGCGCGGTACTGGCAACCAGGGAACACAGGGCAAGGCGGGTCAGGAACATGGTGGACAAGCGTTGGCAGGGATTTAGGCGGAAAACACCTGCCCTAACGCACTCGGCTTGTATAGTTGCTGGCAAATATAAAAAACTCATAAAACCCGAATCGGAACGCGGTGCGTCACGACCGTGCCAAAAGACAAAGAAAAGGTTGAGCAGGAAGAGTGGGGGCCTCAGTTAAGGCGGCCAGCTCTGCTTTTTTGCCAATTTCCACTCTGTATGTATCCTCTGCTCCCATCCGGTGTTTCGCTCCCCGATATCCTCGCCCGTCTGGAAACCTGTCGTTTGTTTGCGGGTTCGCCGCGGGAGTTTTGGCCATTGTTTGCCCGGACCTGCGGGCAACTCGCCGAGGCATCGGGGGCGCGGGTGTTGTTGCGCACGCCGGGTTCGACGGAGTGGCGTTTGGTGACGGGCTGGCCGGATGCGCGTACCTTCCCGGCCGGCATGAGTGGACCGGCTTTTGAAGCGTTGGCGGAGCAGGCCCGGCGCGAAGGCATCGCAGCCTCCATGGGCGCCTCGGGGCATGAATTTAATGCCGGTTTGATTCTGCTCGCGCTGGCCAGTGGCGAGCGCGAGGGCGAAGTGTGCTTGCTGGCGGCGGCGATACAGCCCGGCACCCAGGAGCGGCTGGCGGCGGCGGGCGCGGTGCTGCGCCTGGCGGCCGACACTCCCTTGCTTTATCAACGCCAGCGGCAGTTGGAGCGGGCCAAGCGCGATGTGGCCGACTATGCGGCGGCGCTGGAAGTGCTGGCGGCGACCAATGTGCACACGCGTTTCCTGAGCGTGAGCATGGCCTTGGTGAACGAGCTAAGCAGCCGCCACCGCTGCTCCCGAGTCAGCCTCGGCTGGCGCGAAGGCACGATCATCCGGGTAAAGGCGGTCAGCGGCACGGATAAATTTGAGCGGCGCATGGAAGTGGTGCAGCGCCTGGAGGCCGCGATGGAAGAGGCCGCCGAGCAGGATGAAGAAATCACCTGGCCAAGCTGGGCGGATAGCGATGCCATCCGTCGCGATCATGAGGCCTATGCCGCCGCCGAACGCCTCGCCGCCGTGCTCTCCGTGCCTCTGCGGGTGGACGGCAACCCCACCGGTGTGCTCACCCTGGAACGAGGTGACGAGGGCGCGCGTTTCACCGAGGATGACGCACTCGCTTTGCGTGTGGTGGCGGATCAAATCGCCCGGCGTCTCGATGATTTGCACCGCAACGACCGCTGGTTTGGCGTGCGCTGGGCTCGCGAGACCCGCACCTGGCTGGCGGGCTTTCTCGGTCCCAAGCAGACGTGGATCAAGGCCGGGGCGCTGGCCGGAGCCGCCCTGCTGCTTTTCTCGCTTTTCGTGCCCTTGCCCTACCGGGTAAACGCCAACTTCATCGTGCGCGCCGAGGAGCTGCTCCACCTGCCCGCGCCCTATGAAGGTTATCTGGCTTCGGTAAAAGTGCGTCCGGGCGATCTGGTCCGGTCGGGCGATTTGTTGCTCAGCCTCGATATGAGCGATCTCTACGTGGAGCGCGCCTCCGCCCTGGCCGAACGCCAGCGCTACGCGAGCGAGGCCGAACGGGCCGAGGCCGATAAAAAGCTGGCCGATCTGCGCGCCGCCCGCGCGGCCTTTGCCCAGGCCCAGGCCCGGGTGGATTTGGTGGATTACCGGCTGAAGCGCGCCGAAATGCGCGCCCCCTTCGATGGCGTGGTCGTCGATGGCGACCTGCGCGAACGCATCGGCGCGCCGGTAAAACCCGGCGATGTGCTGATGAAAGTCTCCCGCCTCGCCGGACTCTACGTCGAGATGCGCGTGCCCGAGCGCGACGTCGATCTGATCGCCGCCAGCCGCGAAGCCGAGGTGGCCTTCACCACCCGCCCCGAGGACACCTTTACGGTAAACGTCGAGCGCATCGAGCCCGCCGCCCAGGTCGAACGCGAGGGCAACGTCTTCGTGGTCCGCGGCCTCCTTACCGCCGACCGCCCCGATTGGATGCGCCCGGGCATGAGCGGTGTGGCCAAGGTCGAAAGCGAACCCCGCACGCTCGCCTGGATCGCGACCCACCGCCTGACGGATTTCCTCCGTCTCAAACTCTGGTGGTAAACCCTGCGGCCCGCCTCTCCGGTGGGCCACCCATTCGCCCCAATCTTTTTTCCAATTGGTTCACTTTTGTATCCGGTTCCCGGATCAGGTTTCTTTAACCGCCCTCACCCTTTTTTTGACGCATGAGCGAGACGCAACGCGCGATATTTTCCGAATCCTGGCACCGTGTGGCCGGCCAAAAACTGCGCCTGCGGCCCTCGGTGGCGATCCGCCGCCAGACTTTTCGCGGCGAGCGCTGGCACGTCGCCCAGGACGGCTTCACCAACGAGTTTTTTCGCTTCCGCGAGGAGGCCTACGATTTTGTGGCCCGGCTCGATGGCACGCGCACGGTGGACGAGGTGTGGGCGGATTGTGTGCGCCGCACCCCGGATACCGCTCCCGGCCAGGGTGAGGTCGTCTCGTTGCTCGCCCAGCTCTACCGCGCCAATCTTCTGATGGGCGATACGCCGGCCGATACCGCCCGGCTTTTTGCCCGTCATCAAAAGCGCCGCCGCCAGGAGTTCACCGCGCAACTGCTGGGCATCTTTTATCTGCGCCTGCGCCTGCTCGATCCCGACCGGTTCCTCACCAAGACGTGGCCTTTCCTGCGCTGGATCGCGTCCCGCCCGGCCGTGCTGGTCTGGGTGGGTTTGCTCGTCACCGCGCTCTCGATGGTCCTCGGGAATTGGGACCGCGCCATGGACCAATCCCAGTCGGTGCTCGCGCCCGGCAACCTGCTCCTGCTCTACACCGCCTTTACCATCGCCAAGCTCATCCACGAGTTTGGCCACGCCTATGCGGTCAAAGCCTTCGGCGGCGAGGTCCACGCCATGGGTGTGATGTTGCTGGTCTTCACGCCCGTGCCCTACGTGGACGCCACCGCAGCGTGGGCTTTTCGGGAACGCTGGAAACGCGTGGTGGTGGGAGCCGCCGGCATGATGCCGGAGCTGGTGTACGCCTCGCTGGCCGCTCTGGTCTGGGCCGGCACCGGACCGGGAGTTTTAAACAGTCTCGCTTACAACACCATGGTCGTGGCCTCGGTTTCGACCCTGTTGTTTAACTTGAATCCGCTGCTGCGCTTCGACGGTTACTACATCCTTTCCGACTTGGTGGAGAGCCCCAATCTGCAAGCCCGCTCCAGCCGCCAGGTGATGCACCTTTGGGAACGCCACGCCCTTAACGTCAACCAACTCGAAAGCCCGGCGCGCTCCCCCGGCGAGGGCGTGGGCCTGGCGGTTTTCGGTGTATCCAGTTATATTTACCGCATCCTCATCACCGTTTCGATCATCCTGTTCGTGGCCGACCAGTATTTCGGCCTGGGCCTGCTCGCGGCCGCCCTGGCCTTTATCGGCGCCTTTATCGTGCCCTGGGTCAAGGGGCTGCGATACCTCTGGCGTGAGCCCCGTATCGAACGCTCCCGTCGCCGTGCCTGGGCCATCGTCGGCGTCGCGGCGGCGCTGGTGTTCGGGTTTCTCGCCTTCGCTCCCATGCCGGATCATTTCCGCGCGTCCGGCATCGTGCGCGCGGCGGGCTCGTCCGATGTGAATGCGCCGGTCGCCGGCTGGGTTGACCGGCTCGACACCCCGAGCGGACGCGAGGTCGCGGCCGGCCAGCCTCTGCTGCGTCTCACCAGTCTGGAGCTGGAGCTGCAACTTGCCGCCGCCCGCGCCGAGCTGGCCCAGACCGAGGCGCGCGAACGGCAAATGCTCGCCAATTTTTCCGCCGGCATAGAGCCCATGCGGCTGCGGCGCGAGGCCGCCCAGGCGATGGTCAACCGGCTCGAAGCGGATCGCAGCTCCCTGCAAATAGGAGCCCCCGCCGGCGGACGGTGGGTGGCGCTGCGCACCGAGGATTGGGAGGGCATGTATATCGCACGCGGCCTGCGCCTGGGCGAGATCGTGGGCCCCGGCCCCGAGTGGGAGTTTTTCGCGGTGGTCGCGCAAGATGATGCCAGCGCATTGTTCGGCGCGGCCAAAGAGGGTGCGGAAGTGCGCTTCGCCGGCGCGGCCGGCCGGGATGCGGTGGTGTCGGCCTGGCGCGTCGTCCCGGGGCGTCAGGAGCAGTTGCCCAGCCCTTCGCTGGGCTGGATGGCCGGCGGTCCGGTGAAAACCCGTGACGACGACCGCCGCGGCATACTCACCGACCAGCCCTTTTTCCTGGTCGTTGGTCGCATCGGCGCCGACCAGATCGACAGCGGCGAGGGGCCGCTGCTCTGGCAGGGTCGCATGGGTGTCATGCGTTTCGCCCGCCCCTGGACACCCTTGCTGGTGCAGTGGGCCCGCGATTTCCGCCAGCTTCTGCAAAACCGTTATCAAATTTAGCCCATGCCCGCGCCCCTCATCGATGTTCGTCGCACCGAAGTACCGGTCCGGGAAAAACTCCCCAGCGGTCTGGATGCGCTCGTGCACCGCGCTCACGGAAGCTGGCACAGCCGGAGTTCGCGCAGTGACGAGTTGCTCGCCCAGGCGCTGGCGCTCCATGCGAAGATCGCCGCGCTGGAAACCCTGACCGATGGCGAGTTGCGCGAACGCGTGCTCAAAGAGCGGGCCCATTTGCGCCGCCTGCCCGAGGCTCGCTGGGCGGAGAGCTTCGCCGAGGCCCTGCCTTTGGTGGCCGAACTGGCCCGCCGCCATCTGCATCTGCGGCCTTATCCGGTGCAGATCATGGGCGCGCTGGGTCTGGCCCGCGCCCGCCTGGTCGAGATGGCCACGGGCGAGGGCAAGACGCTTACCATCGGCCTGGCCGCCGCGCTCATGGCTTGGCGGGGGCGTCCCTTGCATGTCGTCACCTCCAACGACTACCTGGCCCAGCGCGACGCCGCCACGCTTTCCCCGCTCTATGCCGCGTGCGGCGTGCGTGCAGCGGCCGTGTCGGCTGAGCTCGATCCGGCGGCGCGGCGGGAGGTCTATGCCGCCGATGTTGTTTACACCACGAGCAAGGAGCTGGTGGCGGATTTTCTGCGCGACCGCATCGTCCTGGGCACGCTGGCCGATCCGGGGCGGCGCACCGTCGCCCGTCTCATCCGGCCCCGGGGCGCGGCTTCGCCCATGGATCACGTGGTGCAGCGCGGCTTGCACACCGCCATCGTCGACGAGGCTGATAACCAGTTGATCGACGAGGCGGTGACGCCCCTCATCATCAGCCGTCCGCAGGAAGACCCGGCTTTGGTGGCGGTCTGCCGCGCGGCCGACCGGCTCGCCGCCGGCTTGCTGCCCGGGGATCACTACGAAGTGGATACGCGCCATCGCGAGGTAAAGCTGGTCGACGGTGGCCGCGCCTTGATCGAACAGTGGTGTGCGGAGGCGGGTCCCGGACGTTTCCATCACCCGGCCTGGGTCGGGGTCTTGGTGGTGCAAGCTTTGCAGGCCCGGCATTTTTTCCTGCGCGACAAACAATACGTCGTGGTGGATGGCAAAGTCATCATCGTGGACGAGTCCACCGGCCGCCTCATGCCCGGACGTTCCTGGCGGCTGGGCTTGCATCAGGCGGTCGAGGCCAAGGAGGGTGTCGATATTACCCAACCCAACGAATCGCTGGCGCGCTTGAGTTTCCAACGTTTTTTCCGGCTCTTCCGCCATCTTTCCGGCATCACCGGCACGGCTTCGGAGGCGGCTTCGGAGTTTTGGCGGGTGTATGAAAAACCGCTGTTGGTTGTGCCCCCCAACCGGCCCAGCCGGCGCGAGGCCTGGCCGGCGCGTTACTATGCCACTGCCGACGACAAATGGCACGCCGTGGTGGACGAGATCGTTCGTTTGCACGAAGAGGGCAGGCCGGTCCTGATCGGCACGCGCAGCGTCGCGGCCAGCGAGCACCTGGGAAATTTGTTATCCAAGCGCTTTCTCAGCTTCGCCTTGCTCAATGCGCACCGCCATCGCGAGGAAGCCGCCATCGTCCATCTCGCCGGCGAACGGCACGCCATAACCGTGGCCACCAACATGGCCGGCCGCGGCACCGATATCCGCCTCGGCCCCGGGGTGGCCCACGCCGGCGGCTTGCACGTAATCCTGACCGAGCTTCACGATAGCGCGCGTATTGATCGCCAGCTCTGCGGCCGCTCGGGGCGGCAGGGCGATCCGGGCTCGACCCGGCTTTTTGCCAGCCTTGAGGACGATCTCGCCGAGCGCTTCATGCCTGCGGTGGTCCGTCGCACCTTGCTGCGCTGGCTGGCAGTGCGCCCCGAGGCCGAGCGGTCGCTCTCCGCCGAGGGAGTGCAGGCTGCGGTGATCGGCTGGTGGCTGCGCCGGGCGCAAGGCTCCGCCCAAGCCCAGTCGTTTCGCCAGCGCCGTCTCGTTATCGAGCAAGACCAAGAGTTGGCCGAGGCCTTGATCCCGGGACAGGGCCCCGACCAGTTTTAGGGACCGCCGCGCCTCGAAGCCAAAGCGTATGGGTTATTACCTACCGGCCGTGACCAGTCCCCGCTTGCTCAATCGAGTTCCCTGAGTGTTGTTGCATTCCATGAGCGAAAAGACCCTCAAGCGCGTTTGCCGGGTCCGGCGGGTGTCCGGGACCATGGCGAGGCTGGCAGGGTTCGCCGCGTGCCTGGTGTCGGTTTTTATGCTCTGGCAGGGTGGGGCGGGGGGGCTCCGCGCCGACTACGTGGCTTCACCTTACATCCTCTCCACCTTCGCCGGGTATGCGGGCAGCGGCAGCGCGGATGGCCCGTCGGCGGAGGCCACGTTTAACCGGCCCAACGGCGTGGCCGTGGATGCGGCGGGCAATGTTTATATAGCGGACTCGGATAACTCTATTATCCGCAAAATCTCCACCACTGGGGAAGTGACCACCTTGGCGGGCACGGCCGGGGCCGACGGTTATGCGGATGGGGCGGGGGCGGGAGCCTTGTTTTACCGGCCCTACGGCATCGCGGTGAATGCCGTCGGCACCCAGATTTTTGTATCCGACACCTTGAACCACGTGATCCGAAAACTGGTCGTCAACCCGACCACCGGCGCGGTGCAGGTGAGTTCTCTGGCTGGCTTTGCCGGGCAAACCGGCACCGCCGATGGAAACGGCGTGGCGGCGCGTTTCAACCAGCCCACCGGGCTGGCCCTTAGCGCCGACGGCGCGAGTCTTTACGTGGCCGATACCGGCAATCTGCGCATCCGAAAAGTGGCGACGTCCGACGGCCAGACCGTCGCGGTGGCTTCCGGCGTGGGGCTGGTCACTCCGCTCGGCCTCGCTTTGTCCGGCGACGGCACTGCGCTCTACATTGCCGACAAAGGCGCGCACGTGGTTCGCCGGATTACGCTGAACGCGGGGTCGGGCACTTTTGTATCCATTGCCACCCTTGCTGGCCAGTCTGGCACGGCGGGCGGCGTTGACGGCACCGGCACGGCCGCGCGCTTCGACGAACCCACCGGCCTCGCGGTCAGTGCAGGCGGACTGGTTTATGTCACCGATGCCAATGGTTGCCTGCTCCGGCGTATCGATCCGACGACTGCCGCAGTGACTACGCTGGCCGGCGCTTATCGTCAGACCGGAAGCACAAACGCCACCGGGTCGGCGGCGCGTTTTACCATACCCACCGGCCTGCTCTGGCAGCCGGGCACGGGCGGTTCGCCAGGACGCTTGCTGCTGGCGGATAATCTTAACTCGCAAATTCGCGCCCTGGACTTGTCCACCCTGGCCGTCGCCAACCTGGCCGGACGGGATCCCCTGCGCGGTGGTGCCGAGGATGGCACCGGTGCCGGCGCACGTTTTGATGACCCTCGCGACATCGCGCGCGATGCCGCCGGCAATCTTTATATTACGGATCGATCCAATCACCTCATTCGCAAGATCACCGCCGCCGGCGTGGTCACCACGCTGGCCGGCGTCGCGGACAGCATCGGCAGCACCGATGCCCCTGCCGGCCCCGGCAGCAGCGCCCGGTTCAACGCCCCTTCGGGTATCGCCGTCAAAGCCGACGGTTCCTTAATCTACGTGGCGGATCGCGAAAATCACACCATCCGTCAGATCACCGCCGCCGGTGACGTCACCACCCTGGCCGGAGCGCCGGGACAGGCGGGGGCGCTCGATGGTTTGGGTGCCGCCGCCCGGTTTAACCAGCCGAGTTCGCTGGCCTTGGATTCCGTCGGCAACCTCTACGTGGCGGATTTTTCCAATCACGCCATCCGCAAGATCACCCCGGGCGGCACCGTGACCACCCTCGCCGGAGCGCTCGGCCTGCAGGGTTACACCGAGGGACTGGGCAGCCAGGCGCGATTTTTCAATCCCGTGGGTATTTGTGTTACCGCGACAGGCGATGTATTTGTCGCCGATCGGGACAATGAGGTCGTGCGCAAAATCACTGCCGCAGGACAAGTGAGCACCTATGTCTCCGGTTTCGCTACTCCCTACGACGTGGCGGTGGATGGCAGCGGGCGGCTTTACGTATTGGATTACTTGCGACACCTCGTTTATCGCAAGGATTCCGCCGGTGCCCCTTTACAGGAGATGTTCGGCTCGCTCAGTCAGCCCGGAGCCTCCGATGGCATAGCCAACGCCGGCCGCTTGCGCAATCCCGAGGGGCTCACGGTGGATTCTGCAGGCAACGTCTTCATCGCCGACACCGGCAACGACACCCTGCGCTACGCCAATCCTGTTCCCACCCCGGTTATCACCAGCGCGGCTTCTGCCTCGGGCACCGCCGATATAGCACTGGCACCGTTTACCGTCACCGCCAGCGCCGGGGCCACCACGTTTGCCGCCAGCGGCTTGCCCGCCGGGCTATCCTTGGCGGCTAACACCGGGGTGATTTCCGGCATACCCACCCAGTCCGGCACGTTTATGGTCGCGGTTTCCGCCACCAACCTCGTTGGCACGGGCAATGCCACGCTCTCCCTGACCATCGCCCCGTCGCCCTTCTGGACGGTAAGCACGCTTCGGGCGGGCTCACCGTTGACGAGTATCGAGGGCGTGGCCGTGGATGCAGCGGGCACGGTTTACTTTTCCGATCGCGATGCAGGCATTATCTATAAACGCACCAGCGCCGGTGTCGAAACCGTCTGGGCCACCGGTTTCATTCAACCCACCGCGCTCGCCGTTGCTCCGGATGGCACAATTTTTGTGGCGGAGAATGGCAATAGTGCTGTGCGCAAAATCAGCCCCGGCGGCCAAGTCAGCACGTTGGTAGATGATAATCAGGTGTATGCCGCTTTGGGGCAGCCAAGTGACTTCAGCGTGTTTACTCCCGCTGGCTTGGTTCTGGCCTCCGGCGGACAAGTGCTCTGGTTCGTCGACCAAGGTAACAACGTATTACTGAGCTTTAACTTAACCACTAGCATCCTGACCAAGCTTACTCTTACGGGCGCAGTTGCGAACGGCCTGGTGATCCAGAGTTTGGCGCTGACTTACGAAGGCGTATTCTACGCCAGCGTTCCCGAGCAAAATCGTATCGTAAAAATTCTGGCCAATGGGGCTACCAGCGTTTTCGCCGGTCCCAGCACAGGTTCGGCTGCGGGTTCGACCGACGGCTTGGGCTCGCTCGCTAGGTTTAATCAACCTCTGGGTTTGGCATTGGATTCAACTGGAAACCTTTACGTCGTCGACAGTGGTAACCAAACCCTTCGCCGCATTACCCCTGCCGGGGACGTCTTCACTATCGCCGGTTTGGTCGGGAACACACTGCCCGCTGCGCAAAATGGCAAAGGTGCTAGCGCCCGTTTCAATAGCCCAAGCACCCTCGCCTTTGGCCCGGATGGGCGGCTTTTCATCGCTGATTCCGGTAATCAGGCGGTGCGTATCGCCACATCCCCGCCGGTTTTGCCTGTTTTTACCAGCGCCTCAGCCGTTAATGCCACGGAAGGCCTGGTTTTTTCGGGCTTTACGGTGACTGCAACCGGTCCTGTAACCGCCTATTCCGCTTCAAACCTACCCTCTGGGCTGGTTTTGAACAGCGTTACAGGGCAAATCACCGGCACCCCTGCGGAATCCGGTGTCTATAACGCCACCATCCTGGCCAGTAATTCCGTGGGAACAGCGGAGTTAGCCCTTGTTTTTACGGTCACTGCGCCCACCTGGACCGCTTGGCAGAACGTTAATTTTACTTCGGGCGAACTCGCTCAAACGGTGATTTCCGGCGCAGCGGCCGATCCTGACGGGGATGGTTTGTGCAATTTATTGGAATACGTGGCGGCCTCCAATCCCAAGCTCCGCGACTTTGGCCCGCCCGGGCTCACGCTAACCAACGGCTATCTTGAATTGAGTTTTTATCGCCGCCGCAGCCTGACGGGTTGGCGCTTCACCGTCGAAGTGTCCGATGATCTCCTTACTTGGAATACCGGCCCCGCTTACGTTCAAGAAGTGGGCGTGGAGGTGTTGGACCTCCGGCGCGAAAAAGTCCGCGTGCGGTCAGTCACGCCTTTGGGCAACGGTTCCCGACAGTTTTTTCGCATGAACCTCACACCCAATCCCTGAAAACCCCTCGGCCTGGTACATTGTAAAAAAATCCTTAAGACACGAGTTATGAATGGGTATGAATCCTGTAACGAGTAAGTTGCATTTTAGGTGTTTACTTCGGGTTGTTCACAAAGCAGAACGGCGCCTCGTTATTGCAATAACCGCCAGTTTTTACCCCTCAGCCAAAACCTTTAGCCTGCTTGCTTCGTAATCGTCCAGTTCGCAACATCACAGCCGCTTCCTTTGCCTTAGAGGCTATGGAAGCGCGTGTTTTGCTTTCCACTACACCGGTGGACGAATTGCCCTTGGTAAAAGAGGATGTTTACGCCAGCGTAGTGCTCGCCCCCGCTAACGTTGCCGAGGACGGAAAGCAAACCACTCCGGTCGCGGATGACCAGGATGCGAACAGTCTGTTTGCGGATCTGCTCCCCGACACAGTGGTCCCCGCAGTTGAAGATCGGCTTCTACTTGGCCACCTCGATGCCAACGGCACTTGGCAGACCGATAAAATAACCGCAGCCGATGACCTTGACCGTTTGGTTGTCGCTCCCGGAGAACGCCTCAACGGCACGGGCACCTACCACTTAGACCTGACTAACCAAGGCACCTTCGCCCCTGGTAATTCTCCCGGCTTTACCAACGTCACCACTTTCAGCAATGCGGCTAACGCAACCTTGCAAATCGAGTTGGGCGGCACCACCGCCGGTACGGGTTATGACCAAGTGATTGCCACCGGCACGGCCACCTTGGACGGCACCTTAGAAATCATCCTTTACGACGCGGACGGTGCCGGTGCTGCTCCAGCCTACGTTCCGACGCTAGGTGCGACCTACACCATCTTAACCGCCGCGAGCGGCATTACTGGTGGTTTCAAAACCATCACCGGCTTGGATTTGGGCTCCGGTCTAAAATTCAAACCCAGCGTCAGCAGCGACGGCCAAAGCTATATCCTCACGGTAGTACAAGCCGACAACGCCCCTGTTCGCCCCTTGGTTTTCGTGCCAGGCTTCGGCGGATCCTTCCCCGTAGCTTCGGAAATGGCCACCTGGCTCACCACCCGCGGCCTGGCTCCTGAGTCGCTCATTCTCGACCCCATTCAAAATAGCTACGGCAGTCTGCTTCAGACTTTCGCCAACGTAGGCTACACCGTCGGTCAAAACTTATTCTTCGCTAACTGGGATTGGCGCGTCGCTGTAGCACCCAAGGATGGCACCAATGACGGCGTCATCACCTTGGCTGGCTCCCCCACCGCTGCCGCAACCGCCCTCACCGATACCACCTTCACCACCGGTATCGACTACCTCGGCTACGCGATGAAGCAGGCCGTGGAAACGTGGGCCACCAATCACTCCGGCGTGGCCCCCGCGAGCATCGATATTGTCACCCACAGCACGGGCGGCCTGATCGCCCGCTCTTACATCCAGAGCACCGCTTACGATCAAAGTTACGGCGCCTACGCTTTACCCGAGGTCAATAGTCTCGTCCAGATAGGCGTCCCCTCCCAGGGCGTGGTCCAGTCCTATAATTACTTGGCTGACAATTTCGCTGGAAGCCAAAATGCTCGCTTGGTCGCGCTTCTCTCTAATATTGCCTACAACACAGTTCTGGACGGGGGCACCATCGCTGGTCCGGATGGACCCATTAACTTAGCCACCCTGGGCAGTCCCGACTCCTCCACCTTCTTGCGGGCTTTCATCAAGTCCCTGGTCGATCTCACTGCCACCTTTGATTTCATCGATATCAATTCGTCGAATGCGGCTTCCTATATCGACATCAATGACAACGCACCCAGCTCTCTGCTGCTCGATTTGAACGATGGTCTAAACTTGGATGGCGCGACTGGCATAGACGCGAACGTCTTCGTGGACAAACTCCTGAGCGGACTGGCCGTAGTTTATGGTGGCAGTTCCGTGTCGTCGACTACTCCAACCACTCTTCAGCGCTACACCGGTGGATCGGCGAGCCTAGTTACACTCACCGATCCCTTAGGCCGTTCACCCGGAACTACCGAGACTTGGCACGACATAGGTTTCACCAATGCAGGCGACGGTACTATACTAGAGAGCTCCGCTTGGGGTCAATTTGAGCCCGAGACCAACGCCATTCGTGCGGCCAAGATCAGCGAGAACCGTTTCGTAAACGTAGGACACACCGAGCTCACTTACAATGCCGCTGCGCTGGCCAAGGTTCTTAATCAGCTAAACATCGCTTTCGTTGCCGGCAATCTTAACACCACGGGTTTAAATACCACCGCCCAGCAGGCTTCAGCACTCCTTAAGTACGTCGTCGGTGCCTTCCTTTCTGATGTTCGTTCACTCGGCGACGCCTACGAGCTCTTCTTAACCAGCCTCAAAGCGCTGGATGGTTTTGTTAAAGAAGTCTCCAATACCGATTACAGCTCGGGTTTCAACCTGCCCACGTTCTCTTTCAGTCTACCCTCAGTCTCGATTGATCGTTTTGTTTCGGTTACCAGCCCCGTCGTAGCGCTATCGGGTTCACCTACTTTCCTAGGCGGTGCGATAACCGCCGGCACCTTCACCATCGCAGCGGGTTCAGCGTCCCTCTTCCCTTCCCGTAACTTGGCTTGGTCCATTTCGGGCGGTGCCGACCAATCGAAATTCTCTGTAAACGCATCCACAGGAGCTTTGGCTTTTGTAGCGGCTCCAAACTTTGAAGCGCCCACCGACAGTGATCAAAACAACGTTTACTTGGTAGAGGTTCGCGCCCTCGATTCCGACGGTAATGTATTCACCCGTGCTTTGGAAATCACGGTGGTGAATGTAGCCGGCGCCGATTCGACCGCTGAAAATTTAAACTCCACTTATGTTCCTAACGCGAATGGGCTCTTACTCGCCTACTCGGCGGATGAAAACAAAACCGCTATTACCACGCTTTCACTTCCAAGCAGTGGTTCCGCCTCCGTAAGTGACGGCGTAGATCCCGATTCTAACGGTATCACAGGCAGCTACAACTTTAGCACCAAACAATTCACTCTCACGCTCGATCAATTTAGCATGAACCTAGCGGCTGGAGCCATTGTAGCCTCCGCCACTTCAGGAACCCTTTCGGTAGCACCCTTTGATCTAATCGGTGGTGCATCCGAGGACGCATTTAAGTTAAATTTCGTGTCCGCGTCTATCACGGTTGCCGGTGGGGTATCCGTAAGCGGCAATTTCTCCCTCTACCGCTCCACTTTTGGAACTTACCGCGCAGTCGGCTCTAATTTGACCGGATTTTTCGGCACCGGTTACGGGACTGTAAATGCGACGGGCATAAGCATCAGCAGCGGATCCTTCGGTCTTCTCGTAAATCCTTCGACCAATCGTTACGCCCTAGCCCTACGCGGCGACGTCGGGTTGGTGAATGTGGCAAACATATCTGCTACCGGCACAATCAATCTGGTCGCCTCAAATTACGAAACCAACCAATCGCTGGCGGTTACCACCGGCGTTTCTCCGGTATTCGTGTCAGTAGA
>JAIXRU010000288.1 GCA_027485045.1 Opitutaceae bacterium
GTGAAGCTGACTTCGGGGTAGCGGAGCTCTTTTTTAAACCATGCAGCGAGCTCGCGGGCGACGCCGAGGTGGCTGAGCGCGTCGGGGCGGTTGGGGGTGATCTCGATGTCGAAAACCACATCGCCGGCGGGAAGGATTTCGTTGATGGGAGTACCGACCTCGGGCGAGCCGGAAAGGAGGAGAAGACCGACGGAGTCCTCGGCAAGGGTGAGTTCTTTGGCGGAGCACAGCATGCCGGAGGAGGGCTGGCCGCGGACCTTGGCCTCCTTGATTACGAAGTCGCCGGGGAGGACGGCGCCGGGGATGGCGACGGGCACGCGGTTGCCCGCATCGCAGTTGGGCGCGCCACAGACGATGGTGCGCACGCCGCCGTGAGCCGCGCCGACGTCCACGGTGCAGACGGAGAGCTTGTCGGCGTTGGGGTGTTTGTCGCGGGTGATGATATGGCCGACGACGACGTTGTTGAAGGCGGGGGCGCCGGTGCGGATGACCTGTTCGACCTCAAAGCCGAGGAAGGTGATGGCGCGGGAGATGTCGTCGTCGGTGACGCCGGCGAGATCAACGTAGTCTTGGAGCCAGGAGCGGGAGAGTTTCACGGTAAGAAAGGGTCGGAGATCGGATTTTTTAAACCACGGAGATCACGGAAAGCACGGAGAGGAGAAAAAAGAGCGTTCAAATCGGTATTCTTCTCCGTGTCCTCCGTGCGCTCCGTGGTTAAAATTCAGGGCTTAGATTTTAGGCGAATTGGCGGAGGAAGCGGACGTCGTTTTGGTAGAAATATCGGATGTCATCGATGCCGTAGAGGAGCATGGCGAGACGCTCGAGGCCCATGCCGAAGGCGTAGCCGCTCCAGACCTCGGGGTCGTAGCCGACGTCCTTAAACACGATGGGGTCCACCATGCCGCAGCCGCCGATCTCGATCCACGGTTTATTGACCTTGGGCAGGTGGGTGGCGCTCAGATCCACCTCGAAGCTGGGCTCGGTATAGCCGAAGTAGTGAGGCCGGAAACGCGTCTTGGTATCTTTGCCCAGAAGGGAGGCGAAGATGTAGTCCAGCAGGGCCTTCAAGTCGCGCACGGTGACGTTCTTATCCACGTAGAGGCATTCTAGCTGGTGAAAATTAGCCGAGTGGGTGGCGTCGGTGGTGTCGCGGCGATAAACGCGGCCGGGCGAGACGATGCGGATGGGCGGCTGGCCCTTCAGCATGGTGCGGATTTGCACCGAGCTGGTATGGGTGCGGAGCAGGTATTTCTCATGTGCCGACTTTTTGGAGACGTTGCCGAAGCGGGCGCTCTCGGGCAGGTAAAACGTATCCTGGGCGTCGCGTGCGGGATGGTCGGCGGGAGTGTTGAGCGCATCGAAACAGTAATACTCGGTCTCGACCTCGGGTCCCTCGACGACGGTGAAACCGACCTTGCGCAAGATGCGGGTCATTTCCTCGCGCACGAGAGTGAGCGGATGGTGGGTGCCGAGGCCGCGATCAGGGGAAGGCAGGGTGGGATCGACGGCGGGCCCGAGACGGGAGGCGAGCTCGGCCGCTTCGATGCGGGCGAGCGCGGCGTCGAGATGGGCTTGCAGGGCGGTTTTGGCCTCGTTGACCAGTTTGCCGACCACGGGCTTCTGCTCCTTGGGCACGGAGCCCATCTGCTTCATGAGTGCGGTGAGTTCACCGTTGGGGCCGACGAAGCGGGCCTTGGCGGCTTCGAAGTCGGGGCGGGCGGCGAGGGCCGGCAGTTCGGCGGCGGCTTTGGCGAGGAGGGCGGCGAGTAAATCTTGCATGGAAAAGCGTGGAACGAGGAGCAAGGGGCGGGAGGCCGTAAGGGAAAGGCGAAAAAGCGGACAAAAAAAAGAGGACGGCGCCTTGGTGAAAAGGCCCGTCCTCCGGGGACAAAAGGAGGCGAGCCGGATGGGCTCGCGTTAGTTTTGGGATTTAGGCGGCCTTGGCGGCTACCTTGGCCTTCAACGCGTCCTGGGCTTTGACAACCAAGCCGGTAAATGCGACCTCATCGCGAATGGCGAGGTCGGACAGGACCTTGCGGTCGAGCTGAATGTTGGCGGCCTTGAGACCTTCGATGAGGCGGCTGTAGCTGATGCCATTGGCACGAGCGGCGGCGTTCAAACGAACGATCCAGATGGAGCGGAAGTCGCCCTTCTTCTTGCGGCGGGCACGGAAGGCATAGAGCCAGGCGTGATGGACGGCTTCTTTCGCGTAGCGGAAGAGCTTGGATTTGTTACCGAAGTAACCTTTGGCGTAACCGAGGACCTTCTTCCGGCGACGGCGGGAAGCGGCGGCATTTGTGGCACGAGGCATGTTTTTAGTTTCCTATGTTTGGGCCGACGGGTCGTCTCGTTAGGATCACCCGTCAGGCGGTTTGGGTTGGTGTGCGACGCTGTAGGTTAAATTACAGGCCGAACGGGAGGCAGCGCTTGAGCGGCTTGGCATGGCCTTCTGCCACGAGCTTGTCTTTGGAGGCACGGCGTTTGGACTTCGTGCTCTTCGCAGCAAGCAAGTGACGGAAACCGGGCGTACGACGAACGAGCTTACCGGTTGAGGTCAGCTTGAAGCGCTTGGCTACGGACTTCTTGGTCTTTTGCATGGGAGGGAGGTGAGAAAGCAGAGGGCGCGCGCGGGAGAAGCAAGGGTAAATTCCGCAGAAGTGCATTTTTATCGAAAACGGCATTGACAGTGCGTCCCGCTCTTGGACTTTCCTCCACTCCCGTTTTGGTTTCCTAGCTCAATGGTAGAGCAGTTGACTCTTAATCAATTGGTTCCGGGTTCGAGTCCCGGGGGAACCACCACTTTACGGCTTGGCCCGGAATGGGTTAAGCCGCGTTCTTTCCGAAGATTATGTGCCAGTGTGCGACCCAATTTAGTCGCCGGTGTAGCTCAATGGTAGAGCACCTGTTTTGTAAACAGGCGGTTGCGGGTTCGAGTCCAGTCGCCGGCTCCATCTATGAAAATCATCTGCACCACATAATCCCCCCCTTTTACTGCTCGATGGTGTAATGGTAGCACAAGCGACTCTGACTCGCTTTGTCTAGGTTCGAGTCCTAGTCGGGCAGCCACTTTCGGTTAGTTTTTTAGAGTCATACCGGCCGCAATGCGCAGGCTTGATGCTCTGGATAAGGGTGCGATGGCGCAGAAACAAGCGCAGCCGGGCAGAGAAGCGTTGATACACAAAAATTGGTGTGGCGTCTGTCGCGCTGGCCTAGTGGTGTGCGGCTCCTCCCATGAATCCTGTTCTCAAGCTGTTGCTAGAAGGTGGCCGACTAACGACTGCGCAAATGGCGCAAGTTGCGGGCTTTAGCGTCGCCGAAGTCGAACAGCACCTGGAGCAGCTGAAAAAAGATAAAATCTTCCTCGGCTGGCGTCCGGTGCTTGATCTCTCCCGGGAGGAGGCTGCGGGGGCCGCCGTTCGCGCCGTCATTGAAGTCAAACTCACGCCGGAACGCGGCGGCGGTTTTAACCGTCTGGCGGAGCGCCTGGCCAAGTTCGACGAAGTCGAGTCCTGTTATCTGATGTCGGGCGGCTACGACCTGCTGGTCTTCGTGAACGCCCCCACCCTGCAGAAGGCGGCCTCGTTTGTTTCTGAGAAACTTTCCACCTTGGGCGGTGTGCTTTCCACCAGCACGCACTTCCTGCTGCGCTCTTACAAGGAGGGTGGCTTTCTGCTCGATAGCGGCGACGGGGCGGGTAACCGGCTCAACGTCAGTCCCTAAACAGGAGCCACCCATGAGCACTCCCAGTCACCGCTGGGTGGCGAGCCACGTGGCGAGCCTCCCCCGTAGCGGCATCCGCGATTTTTTTGAATTAGTGGCCAAAATGAAGGGCCAGGACGTGATCTCGCTCGGCGTCGGCGAGCCGGATTTCGTGACCCCCTGGCATATACGCAAGTCAGCCATCACCGCCATCGAAGAGGGCAAAACCTACTACACTTCGAATCTGGGCATGCTGGAGCTGCGCCGCGCCGTCGCGACTTATGTGACGGAACACTTCGGGGTGAACTACCGCCCCGATGACCAGATCATCATCACGGTGGGTGTTTCCGAGGCGCTCGATCTTTGTTTCCGGGCTTTTTGCAATCCGGGCGACAAGGTGATGTATCATCAACCCTGTTACGTTTCTTATCATCCCAGCATCGCGCTGGTGCATGGCGAGGGCGTGGCGGTGCCGACCTACGCCAAGGATAACTTCGCGCTCACGGCCGAGGCGCTGCGGGCCGCCTGGGTGCCGGGCTGCCGTATTCTCATGCTTAATCTCCCGTGCAATCCCACGGGCGGCACGTGTGACCGCGTGCAACTTGAGGCCATCGCCGCCTTCTGTCGCGAAAAGGACCTTCTGGTACTGAGCGACGAGATCTACTCCGAACTGACCTTTGAAGGCACGCATACCAGCATCGCCAGTCTGCCCGGCATGCAGGAGCGCACGATCTTCCTGCACGGTTTTTCCAAGGCTTTCGCCATGACCGGCTGGCGTATCGGCTATGCCTGCGGCCCCGAGCCACTGATCGACGCCATGATGAAAGTCCACCAGTACGCCATGATGTGCGCATCGATCATCGCGCAGGAGGCGGCGCTGGAAGCGTTGAACAACGGCTGGGAAGATGTGTGCGAAATGCGCGACCAGTACCACAAACGCCGTGATCTGGTGGTGCGTCGCTTCAACGAAATAGGCCTCACCTGCCATGCGCCGCGCGGGAGTTTCTATGCGTTTCCGAGCACGCAGGGGCTGGGTATGACGGAAAAGGACTTCGCGGTCGGTTTGCTCAAGGAGCAAAAGGTCGCGGTCGTGCCCGGGACTGCCTTTGGCATCAACGGCACCGGCCACGTGCGCGCCTGCTTCGCCACCAGCTACGAGAAACTTATCGTGGCTTGCGATCGCATCGAACAATTCATCGCCTCCAATCGAGAATAATTCGAGGGGGGCTTGCGATTCGCACGTATCAGTTACGCTAAACAAAATTCCTCCTGATTCATCCTTCCAAACCTCCAATAAAAATGAACTCACTTCGCTCCCTTCTGGCCCTCGCTCTCGCCGCCGTGCTTTCCAGCGCCGCCGCTTTCGCTGAACATCACGATGCAAAGTCCGGTGAAAAATCCGCCAAGGCGGCTTGCGGCTGCGCCACCGGCAAGGACGGCAAAGAGTGTGGCGTGGACAAGGATTGCTGCTGCTCGGGCGAAAAAGCCAAAGGCAAGCCAGCCGACAAGTCTGCGCCTGCGCCCAAGACCAAGTAAGGCGATCTTCGCATCCGCCCCGCCTGTCGCACGGGTTAAGTAAAGGCCGAGGCCGCTCCAATGGGGCGGCCTTTTTCTTGGCCGCTTGCCGGGCGATTGACGGCGGCGCTGTTTTCAGGCGCAGTCCGCCGCATTCATGTCCGCCCAGCATACCGATCCCGCCACGCCCGCCCCCCTGCCCTACGACGCCACCGAAGCCGTGGTAAGTGTTTCGTGGTTCAAGCGTCAGGCCACGCCGCTGGCTGCCATCGTGGTCTTCATCCTGAGCGTGATGGGCGCGGTGCTAATGATTCCACCATCGCGTTATCCCGAGCTGGCCTATGTTTTTGCCGCTCCGGCCGTGTTTTGGGCCTATCGGGCACCGAGCTGGCGTTGGTTTCTCGGATCCGTACTGGGCGCGCAGATGGTGGCTTGGACCCTGACCTTGAGCTGGCTGGGCAACGTGACTTGGGCGGGCCTGTTTTTGCTGGGGCCGTTTTTGGGCTTATGGGTGGGAAGCTGGTTTGTCGCGGTTCGGTGGGTCATGCCCAAGATGGACGGTCGCCCCTGGTCGCATCGCATTCTGGCCGTATTGGGTTTGGCTGGCGCGTGGGTGCTCATCGAGTGGACCCGGACGTGGGTTTTAAGTGGATTCCCCTGGCTGACCCTCTCCGCGACCCAATGGCAACGACTGAGCGTGCTCCAACCCGCCGCATACACCGGGGCGTGGGGGGTATCCTTCATTCTGGTCGCGGTAAATGTGGCGTTCGCCGCCTATGCCCACAAGTTGCTGGCGCAAGGCGAAGATCGCGCACGCACCCGTTGCCCGGAGTTTATCGCGGCGATGGTGCTGTTGCTTGGCTGTCTTTTGCTGACCGCCACGGAGACCTTTAATCGCGCGCGCTTTCACCGCCAATGGGCGAATGTCGCCTTCGTGCAGCCCGCTATTCCGCAGTCGGTGAAGTGGGACCAAAGCCAGGCCGATAACATCCTGCAAACCCTCGAAACCGTGACCCTCAAAGCGGCTATCGGCGGGCCGGACCTGTTGCTCTGGCCCGAGGCGACCACGCCGTTCACCGTGCGTGGCGACGATTTCATGCAAAGCTGGATCGAGGGGCTGGTGCGCCGGGCCAAGACGCCCCTGCTGCTGGGCTCGATCGGCTACGAAAAACAGGCGGGCGGAGACACGCGCTGGACGAACGGCGTATTCCAAGTCACCCCCGAGGCGGGTCTGGCTCCGGAGTTTTACGCCAAGCGCCATCTCGTGCCTTTCGGTGAATACGTGCCTTTGCGTCCGGTTCTGGGCTGGTTGGAAAAATTCGTCCCGGTGGGCGGCGATTTTACCCCCGGGGATAAAGCGGAACTGCTCACGGTGAAGGCGGGGCCGGCAGGCCAGATCACACTCGTCGCCCCCTTGATCTGTTATGAGGATATCTTCCCCTCACTGGCCCGGGAAAGCGTGCGGGCGGGAGCAGAAATTCTCATCGTGCAGACCAACAACGGCTGGTTCGGCGAAGGCGCGGCGGCGTACCAACACGCGGCGCATGCGGTGTTGCGGGCGGTGGAAACGCGACGGCCGGTGTTGCGCGCGGGCAACGCAGGCTGGAGCGGCTGGATCGACGAGTGCGGTGCCATTCGCGCGGTTTTGACCCAGCTCAACCCCCGTGGCCCGGTGCGCACGCTACCCGCCGAGCGCGGGCAGGATCCCGGCACCATTTACTTCCGAGGCGGTGCCACGGTGCAGGTGACGCGCGATGCTCGTTTCCTCGGCGTCGAGACCTTTTACGTGCAGTGGGGCGATTGGTTCGTGGCCTTGAGCGCCGGGCTGGCGCTGGCCACCTGGTTGCGCTTGCGCCGACCCTATGTGCCACCGGTAACGCGAGAATCCGCGGAGCGGCCCTTCTCGCTCTAACTGGGGTTTGCATGAGCACCAAACGTCGCCAGCTACGCGCCTTCGACCTGCGTCACCTCGACCCCAATCCCGAGCTCATCGGCGTGGACGAGGCGGGGCGAGGTGCGTTCGCCGGTCCGGTGGTGGCGGCGGCCGTCTTGGTGACACGGAGCTTTCTCGAAAGCAGTTGGGTTTTAGAAAACGCCCGCCGGATCAACGACTCCAAGCAACTCGCCGCCGCCGAACGAGACGCTCTTTATCTGGAGTTCGAAGCCTTGGCGGCCGAGGGGCGAATCCACGCCCACATTGGCGCGGCCACGGTGGAGGAAATCGAAAGTGAGAACATTCTGGGTGCGACGCGCATCGCCATGCGCCGCGCTCTGGAGGGCATCTACCCGCCCTCCGCTTTCGCCGCGCCCCGCCGCGAGCCCGACCTGTTTTCCTCGCCCGAGGAAATCGCCGCCTTTCAACCCCCGGCGCAGGCCCGCATCCTCGTCGACGGCCTGCCGCTGAAACATTTTCCGTATCCACATACCAGTGTCGTGCAAGGCGACGGGCGCTCACTCTGCATCGCCATGGCCTCCATCGTCGCCAAGGTGCAACGCGACCGCATGATGACCGAGCTAGACTCAAAATACCCTGGCTACGGATTCGCCCGCCACAAGGGTTACGGCACCGAGGAGCATCGCGAAGCGCTGCTCCAGCTCGGGCGATGCGCACAGCACCGGGACACCTTTCTGCGCAAGCTGATGGCTACGCGAGTGGACCCCGGGCAGCTCGCTTTGCTGGGAGACGAATCCAATTCAGACTAACCGACCCGGCGCGGCAAACGTAGCGTGAACGGGACTACCCCTCACTTCGCCGCCGGCCACCATTGATAGAGGAAAAAATACACCAACACGCCGGTGACGCTGACGTAATACCAGATCGGGAAAACGACCCGGGCCCACTTCTTGTGCCGCTCGAACTCGCCTTTAAATGCGAACGCAAACGTTCTCGGCACCAGATAGGCGACGCTGATCGCCAGCAAAACATGGGTGAAAAGCATCGCGTAATAAACGATGCGAATCGCCCCTTCGCCGCCAAACTGCGTGTGAATGGCCTCGCCGGCGCCGGCGGCTGCTCCCTTTAAAACTTTGTGCGTGACGTAGCCGACGAGGAAGATTGCGGAGACGACGCCGGCGGAAACCATCGCGGCGCGGTGGGCGATTTTGTTACCCGATTTGATAAAAATGAAACCAGCCGTCATCAGCACGGTGGCGAGCGCGTTAAGACCGGCGTTCAGCGCCGGAATATCGTTGATGGTCATGGCATGAAATAGATTCGGTCGATCACGAGTGCACCGAGTTGCAGGGGCAGCCAGGCGATGGAACACAGGAAAAGTTTTTTCGCCATGA
>JAIXRU010000053.1 GCA_027485045.1 Opitutaceae bacterium
CGAGGGTGCGGGCGTTGAGCTCATTGACCGTGACGGTGACGGAGTGGCGGTCTTTTTCGCTGAGGGCGTCGCGGGTGCCGAGGTAGAAGCCGAGCAGGTAGTCGCCGGTGGTGATGCCGGGCTCGACTTGCATGGCGGAGGCGGGCTGGGCGCGGTCCTTGAGGACCTCGATAAAGGTGACGAAGAAGTTGTTAACACCCTCGCGGAGCTGTTGCACGTAGGCGTGCTGGTCGGTGGAGCCCTTGTTTCCGTAGACGGCGATGCCTTGGTTGACGACATTGCCCTGGAGGTCGAATTCCTTGCCGAGGGATTCCATCACGAGTTGCTGAAGGTAGCGGGAGAAGAGGAGGAGGCGGTCCTTGTAGGGGAGGATGACCATGTCCTTCGCGCCGCGGCCGCCGGTCTCGTAGTGCCACATGAGGGCGAGGAGGGCGGCGGGGTTTTCGGCGGTGACGGTGGAGCGGGTAACGATGTCCATGGCGGCGGCGCCGGCGAGCATGGCGTCGGTGTCGATGCCTTGGAGGGCGGCAGGCAGGAGGCCCACGGTGCAGAGCTCGGAGGTACGACCGCCGACCCAGTCCCACATGGCGAAGCGGGTGAGCCAGCCTTCCTTGATCGCGATTTGATCGAGCTTGGAGCCATCGCCGGTGACGGCGACGAAGTGTTTGGCGGGCATGAGGCCGGCGGCTTTGAAGGCGGCGGCGGCCTCGAGCATGCCGTTGCGGGTTTCGACCGTGCCGCCGGACTTGGAGATGACCACGACGAGGGTTTCGGGCAGTTTGCCGGCGAGCTGGCCGAGCACGTAGTCGATGCCGTCGGGGTCGGTGTTGTCGAAGAACGAGACGGCCATTTTATCCGCGCCGGGCTGGCCGAGGGCGTGATTGACCAGTTGGGGGCCGAGAGCGGAACCGCCGATGCCGACGACGAGCAGTTGGGTGAATTTCTTGCCGGTGGAGCCGAGGATTTTGCCGGAATGGACGTCGGCGGTGAAGGCGCGGATCTGGGCGAGGGAGTCGTCGATGGCTTTGGTGATTTCGGCGCTGGGGGCGAGCTTGGAGGCCCGCAGCCAGTAGTGGCCGACCATGCGGCCCTCGTCTGGATTGGCGATGGCGCCGGCTTCGAGGGCTTTCATCGCGGCGAAGGCCTGCTGGACGGAGGGTTCCTGCTCGGTGAGGAAGTTGGCCGGGAAGGGGATGCGGCTGTAGTCGAGGGCGAAGCCGAGCGACGCGTTGTGGTAGGTGTATTGGGTGAAGCGGTTCCAGCTCATAAAGGTAGGCGGGTTTTTAGCAGGGTGGGACAGGGAGAAAGCCTTGCAGACAACGCGCAAGCGCGCCCGGGGTAAAGGCCGGAGGATGAAAAAATGCACGCCCTAACCGACATTTCGCCAACGCAGAGCGGGCGGAGCTTACTTTTCGCGCAGCGCCCGAATACCGGCTATCAGTCGGTGGACGTTTTCCGGGGCGATGCGGTCGGTGATCAAGGAGCGCGGGTAATGGTAAGCCACATCGAGGTGCAGCCCGGTTTCGGTGCCGGGGCGCACGAAATCAGCTACGAAATCCAAGCCGCCGCGAGGGCGCATGAAGCGCACGTAGGGGTCGGGGTCTTCGCTCTCGATAACGATGTCGTGGTGGAGGAAGATATTGCAGTAGAGCGTCAGATCCCGGAAGGAGGCGAACCAGGTCGGCGGGTTTACCAATTGATCGCGGATAATCAGCGTCATCGGGGTGGTGGGTTTGGCGAAACTACTGTTATTATCGACACGTTAGCCCGCTTTCTTGACCCCGGGCCGGGTTGTGCGTCATGGCTATAAGCCTTACTCACCACATGAGCACCGCGCACAAACCCGTTCTTCTTATTATTCGCGATGGCTGGGGTCATAATCCCCACGCCGAGCAGGCCCAATACAACGCCGTGGCCCTCGCCCAAAAGCCGACCGACGACGCGCTGCAAGCGGCTTCGCCCGTGGCCTATGTGTCGGCCAGCGGGCTCGATGTGGGCTTGCCCGATGGTCAGATGGGTAACTCCGAAGTGGGCCACGAGAACATCGGCGCCGGTCGCATCGTCGATCAGGAGTTGGTGCGCTTGAACAAGCTTTTCTCCGAGAAACAACTCGCCGGCAACGCCACCTGGCTGGGCGCCATCGCCCGCTTGAAAGCCAACCCGGCCGCCAAGCTGCACCTTATGGGCATCGTTTCCGATGGCGGCGTGCACGGCATGCTGGAACACCTTTACGGGCTGCTCATCCAGGCGCAGACCGACGGTATCGCCGCTGATCGCGTGTTTGTGCACGGCTTCACCGACGGTCGCGACACGCCTCCGACCTCTGCGCTGGGCTACATCCGCCAGGTGGAGGCCAAGATCAAGGAGCTGGGCAACTACGGTCGCATCGCCACCATCACCGGCCGCTTCTGGGCCATGGACCGCGATAACCGCTGGGAACGCGTGCAAAAAGCCTACGATCTGCTGACGGGTCGCAATATCACGGCCACCGCGCTCTCCGCCGAAGCCGCGGTGCAGCACTACTACGAGAACCCGCTTTCCGAGACGCAAAAGGGCGACGAGTTCGTGCCCGCCACCGCCATCCTCGGCGCGAACGGAAACCCCCTCGCCACCTACGCCGACGGCGATGTTGTCGTGTTTTACAACTACCGCGGCGACCGCCCCCGAGAGATCACCCGCGCCTTCGTGATGGATGATTTCGCCGGCTTTGATCGCGGCCCCAAGCTCGACCTCTACTACGCCACCATGACGGAGTATGAGGCCGGCCTGCCGGTGAAGATTATCTCTCCCAAACCGCCCAAGTTAAAAAACATCCTCGGCGAAGTGGTCGCCGCCGCCGGCGTGGCCCAGTTCCGCTGCGCCGAGACGGAGAAAAACCCGCACGTCACCTTTTTCTTTAACAACTACCGCAAGGAGCCCTTCCCGCTGGAAGATCGCGCCTGCCCGGCCAGCCCCAAGGTGCCGACCTACGACATGCAGCCCGAGATGAACGCGGTCGAGGTTACGCGCCTGAGCAAGGAAGCCATCCTTTCCGGAAAATACGGACTGGTCATTGTCAACTATGCCAACCCCGACATGGTCGGCCACACCGGCTCCATACCCGCCACGGTCAAGGCCTGCGAGGCGACCGACGCCGGGGTGGGCGAGCTATTGGCGGCGTTAAAGTCGGTGGGCGGCCGCGCCGTGGTGTGCGCCGACCACGGCAACGCCGAGCAGATGTGGGACCCCGTGCTCAACGGCCTGCACACCGCACACACGCTTAACCTCGTCGAGGTCTTCGTGGTGGGCGACGGCTTCACCAAGACCGGCACCCGTATGCGCAGCGGCGGTCGTCTGGCCGACATCGCGCCCACCGTGCTTCACCTAATGGGACTGCCCAAGCCCGCCGAGATGAGCGGCGAGAGTTTGATCGTGGCCTGAGCACCTACGGTTCGCCTGATTACGGGGTACTGCGGTCCGGGTCTCTACGGTCCGGGGAGCGCCTGCGTCTCGCAGGCTGGCTTCGGCGTCTCGCCGAAGCCCTTCGGAACGGTGGGTTCCTCCGCAAAAAATTAGCTGCTTTCGGACGGCGCGGCCTCGGTCGCCGCTGCCCGCGCGGCGATCCGGCGATCGGCTTCCAGGATGATGGCCTCGCAGCCGAGGAACTTATGGTCGTCTAAAGTGAGGCGGCGACGTTTCCCGCCGTCTTCGTAAATGGCGTAGGCGATGCCTTTGTCGGCCCATTTGCGGCGGTCGATTTCGACGATGCTGTCGAAGTTAACTTTTTGCCCTGAAGCGCCGGTGATCATATCGCCGTCGGCCCGCACGCTGAGCTTGTGGTTCCACGCCACCCAAGTCGCGAAGACCAGGGAGCTGATAAAGAAAATCCAGCCCGGCCAACGTTGTCCGGCGAGGTCGCCGGCGGTGCGTTCCTTGGGGACTTTGACCGGCAATTTTTGTTCTTTGGCGTATTTCTCCCAGGCGCGGACCACGGCCGGGTCTTTGGCCTCCTTGGCCTGACCTTCGGCGATCAGCTTGTCGGCCATTTCCTTAAAAACCACGTGGCGTTTCGCCTCGGCCGGCCAAGCGTAGTAACCGTCGGAGAGAAACCAGACACCAGAGCCGAACAGCATCAGGAACATAAAGATCATGCGGCGGCGCCATTCCTTGGAGATGCGGGCGTGGACGTTCATGGAGCCAAGCAATACCACCCGTTTACGAAAAACAATCCCCGCGCTGCGGAATTTTACCCCGCCATTCGCGGGCTTGCACCGGACGGGGCGGGCGGCCTTGTTTTGAACCTTAACTCCCCCGCCACCTTCGCCGCTGCCTTTAACTTAGCCCCATAACTTTTCGCCAGCCTGCTCATCGCCCCTGCTTACCGCATGTATCTCAAAGCGCTCAAACTTCACGGTTTCAAGTCTTTCGCCGATCCCACCACCTTGCGCTTCGAGCCCGGCGTCACCGCCATCGTCGGTCCCAATGGCTGCGGTAAATCCAATGTGGCCGACTCCATTCGTTGGGTGCTCGGCGAGCAATCCGCAAAGGCGCTGCGCGGCGGCAAGATGCAGGACGTGATTTTCGAGGGCGCGGATACCCGCAAGGCCGCCCAGATGTGCGAGGTCTCGCTGCTGCTGACCGACTGCGAAAAACAGCTCGGCAGCGAATTTCACGAGATCGAGATCATGCGCCGGGTCCATCGCGACGGCGGGGGCGAGTATTTCTTCAACGGCCAGCCCTGCCGCCTCAAAGATATTCAAAAGTTGTTCATGGACACCGGTATTGGCCGGACCAGTTACTCGATCATGGCGCAGGGCCAGATCGACCAGATCCTTTCTTCCAAGCCCGAGGAACGGCGCGCGGTGTTTGAGGAGGCGGCTGGCATCACCAAGTATAAATCCCAGCGCAAGGAGGCCCTGCAAAAGCTCGCGTTGACCGATACCAATCTGGTGCGCGTGGTCGATGTAATCTCCGAAGTCGGCCGGCAAATCGGTTCGCTGAAACGCCAGGCCACCAAGGCGCTGCGGCACAAAAAACTCTCCTGGCGCCTGCGCCACCTCGCCCTCGCTCACCACGGGCACCACCACGCAATCTTGGCCGCCCAGCTCGCGATCCTGGAGGAAAACGTGATCAAGCTGCGCGCCGCCGCCGAGACCCGGCGCACCCATCTCCAGCAGCAACAAACCGAGCTGGAGGAGAAAAAAGCCGCGCGTATCCGCTTGAACCAGCGCGTGCAGGAGGCGCAGCAGGCGGTCTTCGATTTGCGCTCGGAAAAAGAGCAGGCGGAGAACTCCTCCAACCTCGCCCAGATCAAACGCAGCGGTCTTGCCGAGCGTTTGGCCGGCTCGCAGGCCAATCTCACTGAGCTCGAAATGCAGTTGCGCGAGCTGGAGTCGCAGGTCGATACCGGCGCGCAGGACAAGCAGATGCAGCTCACCTTGCTCGGCAGCTCCGACGCGGTATTCCAGGACCGCAACCGCGAGCTCACCGTGCTCGAAGCCGAGCTCTCGAAATACGAACAGGAGCTCTCGCAGACCAAGTTTCAGCTTCTGCAATTCGAGAGCCACGTCGCCCGGCTGCGCACTGATGCGACGGGCTACGAGGTGGATCAAAAAACCTCGGCCCAGCGCCACGAGGCCCTGGCCGCCGAGGTCGAGGCCGTTCGCCAGCATCAATCCGCCGCCGCCGCCCAGCTCTCCGAGGTCAACGCCCGGGCGGAGGAAGCCCAGGTGCTCAAGGCTCGCGCCCACTCGGAGTCTCAAGACCTGCAAAACCAAATCGGCGAACTCACCAAGGAGTTTCGTGAGGCGCAGAAAAAACTCCAGGAGATCGATCGCAGCCTAGCCCAGCGCACCGCCCGCCTGAAACTCCTCCAGCAAATGGCGGAAAAGTTTGAGGGCTTCGGCGAGGGTGCGAAGGCCATTCTGCAGGGTCGTTTTGCTACCTTGCTGGGGGAAAACGCGGTCAAACCGCGGCCCATCAGCGAAGGTCTGCGTCCGCGGGCCGAGTGGGCCCGGGCGCTGGAGGCCCTGCTGGGCGCGGCCAGCGAGGCGGTGGCGGTGGCCGACCTCGACGTCGCGCAAAAAATCCTCTCCGAACTCGAAGCCCAGCAAATCGGCAGCGCGGCGCTTCAAGTCCCAAGTCTCAAACCCCAAGCTTCCCATGAGCCAGTGGCTTTGCCGCCCGGTCTGCGCCCCGCCACCGATTCGCTCACCGGCTTTGATGCCGGGCACCCTGCGGCGGCGCTTTTGCGTAGTTGTTATCTGGCCACCGACCTAACGGTGTTTTTGGCCTACTGGCGGGCCAACCCGGATTTCCGGTTTCTGGCGGTCGCCACCGCCAAGGGCGAGCTGGTGGATGCACGCGGGGTGATCTTTGGTGGTTTTCGAAAAAAATCCGGCAGCGGCAGTCTGGTGCAACGCGAGATCGACCTGCGCGAGACCGCCACCGCGCTCACCGACGATCAACTCGCGCATGACGGTCAGAGGCAGGTGATCGATGCGTTGCAAAACCGTCTCTCCGAAGCCGAGCAAGGCTTGGAGGAAAAGCGCGCCGAGGTGCTCGAAGCCTCGCAGAATCACGCCACCGTGCAGCAGGAGGAGCGCAACGCCCTTCGCTCGGTGGAAGAGATCGGCCAGCGGGCGGACCGCATGGAGCGCGAACTGCAACAACTCGAAGCCGCCCGCCACGAGACGCACACGCGTTTCGAACGCGCCCGGCAGCAACTCACCGAAGCCGAGCGCTCGGTGGAGGCCGGACGCGCCCGCATCAACGAACTCGACACCCAACTGCTCACTCTGCGCACCGAGCGCGACGTGAAACGGGAGACGTTTTCCCAGGCCCGCCTCGAACTCGCTGAGCGCCGGCAAAAGGTGGAGGTCCTCGACCGTGGCATCGCCGACATGCAGCGCCGCCGCGCCCAGATCGCGGAAATCCTGGTGCAGCGGCAGCGCGAGATCGAGACCTGGACCGACCAGATCAGCTCGCTCGAACACGAGGCCGACGGGCAGCGATACCGCGCAGGCCAACTGGCCGAGACGATCACCGTCGCCGTGCAGCAGGTGGAGTTGATCCGCACCCAGCTCACCGAAGTCGAGCGCGCGATAAACGGGGTGGAGTCTTCGCAAGACGGCATCCGCACCGACGCGGAGAAATCCGCCTCCGACCTGAGCCGCTGCGAGGTGGAGCTGGCCCAGACCCAGAGCCGGGTGCAGTTCATCACCGAGGATGTTCAGCGCGAATACCAGTTGCCGATCGGCAGCTACGACTGGCGCGGTTTGCTTTATCGCGCCGACGATGATCCGCCGGATTTGAAGGATCTCGACCTCGACGATGAAGACGAGGACGCGCCGGCCGAAGACGGCGCGGCAGCGACCCAAGCAACGGAACCGGGTGTCGCCGCCGAGGCCGCGCCGGCGAAGCGTCGCCGCAAGAAAGCCGGGCCCAAGCCCGACCCGACCGAAGATGATCTGGTCAAGCTCGCCGCCGAGGTGGTCTGGCCGGCGATCAAGACCGAGATTGACGCCCTGCGTGCGCGCCTGGCGGGTATGGGTGCGGTCAATACCGGTGCGATCGAGGAATACGCCGAACTGAAGCAGCGTTACGACTTCCTCAAGGCCCAGAGCGACGATCTCGACCAGTCCAAGGCCGAGCTGCTGCAGACCATCGACGAGATCAACCAGACCTCGATGTCGCAGTTCCAGATCACCTTCGATCAGATCAAAAAGAACTTCATCTACACCTTTCAGACACTCTTTGGCGGCGGCGTGGCCAATCTGGAGCTGGTCGTGACGGACGACGTGCTGGAATCGGGCATCGAGATCACGGCGCAGCCGCCGGGCACCAAGTTAAAGAGCATCACGCTGCTCTCTGGCGGCCAGAAGACGCTGACCGCCGTGGCCCTGCTCTTCGCGCTCTACATGGTGAAACCGTCACCGTTTTGTTTACTTGATGAGCTGGACGCGCCGCTGGATGAGTCGAATATCGGACGTTTCACCGACCTGTTGAAGAAATTTGTGCACGAATCCCAGTTCATCATCATCACGCATAACAAGCGTACCGTCTCGGCCG
>JAIXRU010000279.1 GCA_027485045.1 Opitutaceae bacterium
CCCGGCACCCTGCTCTTCGAACTAGCGGGTGACACCGATTTACGCGCCGAGATCGAGGTCCCCGCCAATCTCCCCACCCCCGCCCTAGGCGCCTCGCTCCAGGTCGAGTTACCCCTCGGCCCAGCCAACGGCACATTGGCCGAAATCGCGTCCTCCTCCGACCCCGTTTCCCGCACGCGTCTGGCCAAGATCGCCCTGCCCGCCGGGACCTCCACCCACTCGGGCGACTTTGCCCGCATCGCCTGGCCGGCCGGCTCCAACGCCACGCTGTCCATCCCTGCCATCGCGCTCACCACCCTTGGCCAGATGGAACGGGTTTTCGTTATCCAATCCGGACTCGCCCAACTCCGCCTCGTTAAAACCGCCGGTCCCGCCACCGACCCGACCCGGGTCAACATCGCCGCCGGTCTCGACGCCGGTGAGACCGTTGTAACTTCGCCCGCCTCCTCCCTGCGTGGCGGCCAACCCGTCAGCGTCCAGCCGTGAAAACCCCCGTCACTCCCACCTACGGGCTGGCCGGTCGTCTGGCCGCCATCGCCGTCGATTCGAAGCTCACCCTCATCGCGGTGATCGCGTCCATCCTGCTCGGACTCTTCGCCGTGGTGCAGCTCCCGCGCGAAGAGGAGCCGCAAATCAAGGTGCCCATGGTGGATGTCTTCGTCGGCCTGCCCGGAGCCACCCCGACCGAAGTCGAAAACCGCCTCACCCGTCCGCTGGAAAAACTGCTCTGGGAAATCCCCGGCGTGGAATATCTATACACCACCTCTTCACCCGGTCAGGCCCTGATCATCGTGCGTTTCGAGGTCGGCACCGACCTCGAAGCCGCGCTCGTTCGCCTCAATCAAAAACTGGCGATGCACGCCGACCGCGCCCCCATCGGCTCCACCGCCCCGCTGGTCAAACCCCGCACCATCGACGACGTGCCAATCCTCGCGCTCACCTTGCACAGTCGCACCCAGGATCACCTCACTCTGCGCCGCCTCGCCGCCCAAATGGACGACGCGATCAAGTCCGTACCCCAAGTCGCCGAAACCACCCTCATCGGCGGTACGCACCGCGCCCTGCGCGTCACCCTCGACCCCGCCGCGCTCGCCGCGCACGGCCTCACCGCCGCCGACATCGCCCCCGCCCTCCAAGCCGCCAACCGCGTCGTCCCCGCCGGTTCCCGACCCTTCGCCAACCAAGAAATCCTGCTCGAATCCGGCAACTTCCTCGCCGACGCCCGCGACGCCGGCTCGGTACTCCTAAGCGTTTCCGGTGACCGACCCATCTACCTGCGCGACGTCGCCACGCTGGCCGACACCGCATCCGAGCCCTCCGACTACGTGCTTCACGGCGGCCCGTCAGGCGAACTCGAAGCCGCCGTGACCCTCAGCGTAGCCAAGCGCCCCGGGGCCAACGCCATCACGGTCGTCGAGCAGATTTTGACCAAGGTTGAAGCCCTGCGCGGCACCCTCCTCCCGGCCGATGTCGGGCTCACCATCACCCGCGACTACGGCCATAACGCCGCCGAAAAAAGCGACGAACTCCTGCTCCACATGGGCATCGCCGTATTCGGCGTTGCCGTACTCATTCTGCTCTTCCTCGGCTGGCGAGAATCACTCGTCGTGCTGCTCGCCATCCCCACCACCCTCGCGCTCACCCTGCTCGTTTTCTACCTCTACGGCTACACCCTAAACCGAATCACCCTCTTCGCGCTAATCTTCTCCATCGGCATCCTGGTGGACGACGCCATCGTGGTGGTGGAAAACATCGTCCGCCACCTGCGCCTGCCCGGTGGCGAAAAAAAATCCCTCGGTCAGATCGCCCTCGAAGCGGTGGACGAAGTAGGAAACCCCACCATCCTCGCCACCTGGGCGGTGATCGCCGCCATCCTTCCCATGGCCTTCGTCGGTGGTCTCATGGGCCCCTACATGCGCCCCATCCCCATCGGCTCGACTGCCGCGATGCTGTTTTCCCTGGCCATCGCCTTCACCATCACCCCCTGGGCCGCCGTCCGCGTCCTCCGCCGCCGCGCCGCGTCCATCGCCATCGCAGTCCCGGCAAAGTGTAACCAAATTGGTTACACTTTGCCCGAAACTTCCGGCGACCCTGCGGACGAAAATCCCCCAGATTTCTCGCCTCCCGCCGCCCACGATCCCGACCACGCACCGTCCGATTGGTTTACCCGCCTCTACCACCGCGCCATGGACCCGTTGCTCGACCATCCGCGCGTGCGCTGGGTTTTCCTCGGCGGCATCGTCGCACTTCTGCTCGCTGCAATCGGCTTCGTGCTCACGGGCGCGGTCACGATCAAGATGCTGCCCTTCGACAACAAGTCGGAGTTCCAAATCATCCTCAATACCCCCGAGGGCACCACCCTCGAACACACCACCCGCATCGCCACCGAAATGGCCGCCGCCCTCCGCACCCAGCCCGAGGTGCGCGACTACCAGATCTACGCCGGCACCTCCGCCCCGTTTAACTTCAACGGTCTCGTCCGCCACTACTTCCTGCGTCGCGGCCCCAACGTCGCCGACATCCAGGTCAACCTCGTCCCCAAGCACGAACGCGCCGACCAGAGCCACGCCATCGCCAAACGCACCCGCGAACTCGTCGCCCCCATCGCCGACCGCTACGGTGCCGCCGTCGCGATAGCCGAGGTGCCGCCCGGTCCTCCCGTGCTTCAATCCCTCGTCGCCGAGATCTACGGCCCCGACGAAACCCAACGCCTCGCCCTCGCCCGCGAAGTCCGCACCCTCCTGGCCAAGGCCCCCGGTGTGGTGGACCTCGATTGGTATGTCGAAGCCGACCAGACCAAGGTGCGTTACGTGATCGACCGCGAAAAAGCAGCCCGCCACGGCCTCACCGACGACGATATCGCCCGCACCCTCGCCCTCGCCGCCCAAGGCGCGACCATCGACCGCCTCCGCCTGCCCGACGAACGCGAGGACGTCCCCATCATCCTGGAACTATCCCCCGTCGACCGCGCCGACCCCGCCACCGTGCTGGCCCTGCCGATACGCTCCGCCCGCGATTCCACCGCCCCCGCCATCCCGCTCTCCGAGCTGGTCAGCCTGCGAACCGAAACCGGCCCGCGCTCGCTTTACCGCAAAAACCTCAAACCCGTCACCTACGTCACCGCCGACGTCGCTGGCGCGGTCGAGAGCCCGGCCTACGCCCTCCTCCCGCTCCACTTCGCCTTGGGCAAGCTCGACGCCCGCCGCTTCGGCGGCACCGAGGCCGCCCTGCCTATCTACCACCTCAACGTGCCCGCCGCCGACCAGGGGCCCGCCCTTAAATGGGACGGCGAATGGCACATCACACTCGAGGTATTTCGCGACCTCGGCCTCGCCTTCGCCGCCGTGCTCGTGCTCATCGCCATGCTCATGGTCGGCTGGTTCAAGAGCTACGTCACACCGCTGATCGTCATGGCTGCCATCCCGTTTTCTCTGATCGGCATCCTGCCCGCCCACTGGGCGATGGGCGCGTTTTTCACCGCCACCTCGATGATCGGTTTCATGGCCGGGGCCGGCATCGTGGTGCGCAACTCCATCATCCTGGTGGATTTCATCGAACTGCGCCGCTCCCACGGTCTACCTCTGCGCGACGCGGTGGTCGAGGCCGGCGCGGTGCGCTTCCGACCAATGCTACTGACCGCGCTGGCGGTTATCGTCGGGGCCAGCGTTATCCTTGCCGACCCGATTTTCCAGGGCCTCGCGATCAGCCTCATGTTTGGCGAGATCGCCTCGCTCCTCATCAGCCGCATGGCCGTGCCCGTGCTCTATTACATGGCCAACGCCCGCGCCGAAAAGCCCGCCGCCAGCGCCACCTAAAACGCCCTCACTTCCCCCCTGCAAATATGAAAACCAACATCGGCACCCTAGACCGCATCCTCCGCATCCTCGCCGGCCTCGCCCTGCTCGGCGCGGGCCTCTATTTCAAATCCTGGTGGGGCCTCGTCGGCCTCGTCCCCCTGCTCACCGCCGCAGTGCGCTTCTGCCCGGCCTACTTACCCCTCGGCCTGAACACCTGTACCCGCCCGAAAGCGGACAAATAACCCACCCCAGCCCCTCGGCCTCGCCCCATGAATCCCGCCCATAAGCCCTGCACCAAACCCTAGACTTTACCCTGGCCTCTCAGCGCCGCCGCGATGAAAGCGCCGCCCTCATCCTCAACGAACATGGTCCCGCCAATCTTTTCCAAAAGACCTACCCACGCATCAGCGCTAACCGATGCACAGTTCCAATCCATTAATCATGAAATCAAAACTCCTATTAACCTTAGCCGCCATCGCCGTAGCTACCACGCTGGGCGTCTCTGTTGCACTACGACCTAAGCTCACAGCTGAAGTCCCTGCTCCTGTACTAGCAGCAGTCACAGAACCGACACCCCACGCAGTCTCCCCCCAGGCTCAGTCTACCCTGGCCGGACGCCAACTGGTGACCACCTACTGCATTTCGTGCCACGCCAATAAAGGATACCCAGACCGAGCAACAAAAGGCGGTCGCTCCACCGCTTTGGGCCATTCGCACCCGCTATTTGCAGCAATTCCCCGAGCGCACCGCTTTTGTCGAAACGATGGTCTCATTTCTAATCAAACCCGATGCCGCCAAAAGCCACATGCCGGGGGCGATCGAAAAGTTCGGCATCATGACACCGCAGCCCTTCCCCCGTGAACTACTGGAAAGCGCCGCCAACACGATCTTTGAGGCCGACGGCTTCTCCGCCCCCGCTTGGTGGGCAGACCACCAGCAATCCGGTCGCGGCCCACGCCCTTGATTAGCATGTTAATGAACACCGCCGCTGCACTCGCTCCGCAGCACATTACACTCCGGTAAGTAACCCATCAGTGCTCAAACCACAGACCTCAAAGTATCTCGGCGACTAGTAGGACGTGAATTTTTAGCCCGAAATGGCAGCCATCCTGCTAAATGCGAGCCGCCATGCGCTCGCTTTACAACCGCACCCAAATCACCGCGCCGCGCCTGTTTTTGGCGCTTTTCTACTGCGCTTCGCAGGCCTTCTCCCAAACCGAAGCAGCCACCGGCAATTTAACCTCAACACGGTTCACCACCCCTCCGGTCATCGATGGTGATCTCGGCGACACAGCTTGGAAAGGCGTGCCGGCCATAACCTTCTTCCAACAGGTCGAGCCCGTTCAAGGCGGCGAACCTTCGGAAAAAACCGAATTCTACCTCGGCTACGACAACTCCCGTCTCTACTTCGCCATCGTCGCCCGTGACAGCCAACCCGAGGGCATCGTCGCCACCCAGCGCAGACGCGACGCCGACCTCGATGGCGACGACAACTTCATCATCGTCCTAGATCCCTTCCTCGACCAGCGCAACGGCTACTACTTCGCGGTCAACGCACTCGGCGCCAAGCGCGACGCCCTCATCCGCGGCGGTCTCACCCTGAACACCGACTGGGACGGCCTCTGGGACGTCGCCGCCAAACGCACCGCCGACGGCTGGCAGGCCGAGGGCTCCATCCCTCTTTCCACCCTTGCCTTTAACTCCAAGGCCGCCGCCTGGGGCTTGAATCTCGAACGTCAAATCGCCCGCAAAGGCGAAAAAATCCGCTGGCGCAGCCCCCAGCGCCAATACGAGGTCAATCACCTCGCCGCCACCGGCCGCCTCACCGGCCTGACCGAGCTGAGCCGCGCCACTCGCTACGAAGCCCGGCCCTTTACTTCCGTCACTTACGTCAACGACACCGTAACCGGAAAGGAATACACCAAACTCAAACCCGGCTTCGATCTGTCCTACAAACTCACCGAATCCACCACCACCGTCGTCACCTTCAATACCGACTTCGCCGACGCCGAGGTGGACGAACGTCAGGTCAACCTCACCCGCTTCCCCGTCTTTTTCCCCGAGAAACGCGCCTTCTTCCTCCAGGACGCCGGCGTCTTCGCCTACAGCCTCATCAACCGCAATCCCCTGCCCTACTACTCCCGCCGCATCGGCATCGGTCCGCGCGGCGAGGTCGTGGACCTCATCGGCGGCGCCCGCATCTCCGGGCGCGAAGGCCCGGTGAGCTTCGGCCTGCTCACCGTAAAAACCGACAAGTCGGGCTCGCTTGAAGACAAAGAACTCGCCGTGGGCCGCGTGCTCGTGCGCGCCACCGACGAGATCGGCGTCGGCGTCATCGGCACCTACGGCGACCCTCGCACCAACGGCGACGCCTGGCTCGCAGGCTTCGACCTCAACTACAACACCGGCCGCCTCTTCGACCGCCCCGCCTCGCCTTTCCAGGGCTCGCTCTACTTCGAGGAAACCGATTCCACCAACCGCAACGGCGACGCCGCCGCCTTTGGCTGGGGCGCCATCTACGACAGCCCCACCTGGGGCTTCACCAGCTACCTCGACCGCGTCGGCGAATCCTTCTACCCCGCCCTCGGCAACGTACAACAAGTCGGCATCTATAACCTCACCGGAAAACTCGACTACGAATTCAACCCCGAGCCGCTCAAGCGCATCGTCCCTGTCTTCTCCGCCTCGCATCGCCACAGCCTCTTCACCAACAGCCGCGAACAAGAAACCTACGGCCCCGAAGTCACCTTCGAGACCAAACGCGGCGACACCCTGCTCCTGCGCACCAAGGTGGAAAACGAACGCCTGCCCGCCTCTTTCCGTGTCCCCAACGGCGTGGTCGTGCGGCCCGGTTCCTTTTATGGCGAGCACCTGGAAACCGCCGTCACCACCTCCAAGTCCAGACCCATTTCCGGCACCGCCAGCGTCGCCAAACGCCTCTACTACGCCGGCGACCAAATCCTCTACAAAAGCACCCTCACCTGGCGCCCGGTGCCGGTCTTCAACGTGGATGCCGGTTTCGAATACACCGACGTCACCCTGCCCTACGCGGAGTTTGTGGTCCGCCTCTTGAAACTCGGCGGGGCGGTGCAGTTCTCACCCAAACTCGTCTGGTCCGTACTCGGCCAATACGACAACCTGAGCAAATCGGTGGGTTTCAACACCCGCGTGCGCTGGACCTACATGGCGGGCAGCGACGTCTTTTTTGTCGTGAATCAGGGCGCCAACATCGACGACGGCCGCTGGGATTTCACCCGCACCGAAATCAGCGCCAAGCTGGGCGCCACCTTCCGCTTCTAAGCCACATCGCCGGGCTCGTCACTGCCGGTCCGGGGAGCACCAAACCCCCGATCCAACGCCGATATCGCTCCCCAGCCCGCTCTCACCACGCCGCCCCGCCCACTTCGCGTCGGCCCGATAATGTTATCGCTGGTTATACCAAATTCTCCGCGAAATGAGGTTTTAGAAACGAAACAGCCCTGCCGTTCCGCTACCTCCGGTGAACGTAGCGGAATCGCGGAGCAATTTCGGCTCGGGGCGAATGATCTCAAAGCAAACAGTAAAGGGATGCGCGCCATGAGTTGGGTGAAGACGGTTTGACCGGTGTTCATCCGGAATCCGACCTCGAAAAACGTCCTCCGTGTTCAAATCGTGAGCAAGCTCTTAACGCTACAACTCTATGTAGAAATGCCTCTTACATCACACCATTACTAATCAAGTGGGACAGCATTGCCTCCGTCCCCCTCACCGCCCCGCCGCCTCACGATTCGACGTTGGACTTTGTTTCTCAGTCCTACGTCATTCCTGACTTTTCCTCTATGTCCCTGCCCACCTCAGTCCTCGTCATCGGTTCCGGCGGCCGTGAGCACGCCATCGTCAAATCCCTGCTCGCCAGCCCCGCCCGCCCCCGCGTGGCCTGCGCACCGGGCAACGCGGGCATCGCCGCCGAGGCCACCTGCTTCCCCGTCGCCGCCGACGACATCCCCGGTCTGGTCGCCCTCGCCCAACGCGAACACTTCTCCTTCGTCATCGTAGGACCCGAGGTGCCGCTTTCGCTCGGACTGGTGGACGCCCTCGCGGCCGCCAACATCCCCGCCTACGGCCCGCGCGCCGACGGCGCCCGACTGGAGGCATCCAAGGTCTTCACCAAGCAAATCCTGCTCAAATACCGCATCCCCACCGCCCCGGCCGGCGTCTTCACCGAGGTCTCCCCCGCCCTGGCCTACCTGCGTTCGCGCAAAGCCCCCATCGTGATCAAGGCCGACGGTCTCGCCGCCGGCAAAGGCGTGGTCGTCGCCCAATCGCTCCCCGAAGCCGAGGCCGCCGTCACCGACATGCTGGCGGGCAACAAATTCGGCACCGCCGGCTCCCAGGTCCTGATCGAGGACTGCCTCTTCGGCGAGGAAACCAGCATCCTCGTCGTGGTATCAGGTAAAAACTACCTCATCCTGCCCACCTCCCAGGATCATAAACGCATCGGCGACGGCGACACCGGCCCCAACACCGGCGGCATGGGCACCTACTCGCCCGCCGAGGTCGTCACGCCCGCCCTGCTCGACCGCATCGAAAACGAAATCGTCAAACCCTCGGTCGAGGCCATCGCCGCCGAGGGCATCGACTTCCGGGGCACGCTCTTCATCGGCATCATGCTCACGCCGCAGGGGCCGAGCGTGTTGGAATACAACACCCGCTTCGGCGACCCCGAGACCCAGGTCGTGCTGCCCCGTTTGGTCGATGATTTACTGACCACTCTCTGGCGCGCCGCCACCGGCCTTCTCACCACGCGCGGCCGGGCGCCCGAAAAACCGGACCACGCGCTCTGTGTCGTCACGGCCGCCAAGGGCTACCCGGACGCCTACCCGAAAGGCGACGTCATCACCTTGCCAGTCCCCGCCCCGCTCAACGTGCAGATTATCCACGCCGGCACCGCCCGAAACGCCGCCGGCCAACTGGTTACCAACGGCGGTCGCGTCCTTGGCGTCACCGCGCTGGCCCCTACCCTGCGCGCCGCCGCCGACTCCGCCTACGCCGCCGCCGCCCGGATCGATTACGCCGGCAAATACTACCGCACCGACATCGGGGCCAAACAGCTAAACCGCCGCTGATACGGCACTCTACGACGCACCGGCTGGAAACGCGTCCGACCGCGCGGGGGTGAGCATAGCCGACGACCGCGCTTTCCTTTTGCCCGCTTCTGCGCCTAGTTGCTGAAAGCCTCTCCTTCTACGTGTCCACTTCCGCCTCGCCATCCGCTCCCTCCAGTCCTGTCCGGCCTCTTTCGCTCGGAGTCATTTTCCTTACCCTCTACATCGATCTGATCGGGTTCTCCATTGTCTTCCCGCTCGGCCCCGACCTGCTCCGCCACTACCTCGCCACCGACGGGCAATCCGGCCTGCTCCTCGGCCTGCTGACCGGTATCAATGACCTCGCCCGCTCCCTCGGCAATACCACCCACCTGCCCGAGGTGCTCTTCGGCGGCATCGTCGCCTCCCTCTTTTCCGTCCTCCAATTCATCTTCGCGCCCTTCTGGGGCACGCTCTCCGATCGGGTCGGCCGCCGCCCCATTCTGCTCTACACCGTGGCCGGCACCGCCCTCAGCTACGCGCTCTGGGCGGTAAGCGGCAGTTTCTGGCTCTTCCTCGCCGCCCGGGTGCTGGCCGGTCTTTTCGGCGGCAACCTCTCCGTCGCCACCGCCGCCGTCGCCGACGTCACCTCCCGCGCCGAGCGCAGCAAGGCCATGGGACTCGTCGGTGCAGCCTTCGGTCTCGGCCTCGTCACCGGCCCGCTGGTCGGCGCCCTCAGCGCGAAATTCAACCTGCTCGACACCTGGCCCGGCCTTGCCTCCTGGGGCGTGAATCCCTTCACCGTCCCCGCGCTCGTCGCCTTTGCGCTCAGCGTGGTCAATGTTTTCTGGATACGAGCCCGCTTCCGCGAAACCCTGCCCACCGACGCCGCCCAGCGCTCCGCCGAACCCCGCCTGCGCAACCCCCTGCGCGCCATCCTCGGCCTCGACAACGCCGCCATTCGCGGGGCCAACCTCGTGGGTTTCCTCTACCAGCTCGCCTTCGTCGCCATGGAGGCCTCCCTCGTCTTCGTCAGCGCCGAGCGCTTCCAATACGGCCCGATGGACAACGGAAAGCTCATGGGCTTCCTCGGCGTCTGCTCCATCATCACGCAGGGCTACATCGTGCGTAAACTCGTCGGCCGGGTGAAAGAAACCCGCCTGCTCGCCATTGGCCTGCTCTTCTCCACCGCCGGTCTGCTCGGCGTCGGCTTCGCCCCCTCTCCCGGCGTGCTCTACGCCGCCGTCGCCGCCCTCGCCTTTGGCGGCGGCTTGATCAACCCCGCCAACACCGGCCTCATCTCCCTCTACGCCACCCCCGAGGAACAGGGCCGCGTGCTCGGCATCTACCGCTCCCTCGGCTCCCTTGCCCGCGCCATCACCCCGATCTGCGCAGGCATACTCTACTGGACCGCCGGAGCCGCCACCCTCTACACCGTCGCCGCCGTTCTGGCCCTGGCCGCCTGTGCCGCCACCTTCCGCCTCCCCCAGCCCGCCCGCTAAACCCGCCCACCCGCCGCAAAACCCGTTTGCCTGCCACGCCAAAGCTGGCCTGCACTTAACCCTTTTCCATGTCCGCCTCCGCCACTCTCCCCGTCCCGCCCGAGTCCCTCCCCAACGCCGCCGGCCGCTTCGGCGCCTTCGGCGGCTGCTACGTGCCCGAGACGCTTATGACCGCGCTCAAGGACCTCACCCAGGTTTACGAGACCGCCCGCCACGACCCCGCCTACCGCGCCGAGCTGCTGCGCCACCTTAAGGAATTCGCCGGCCGCCCCACCGAACTCTACTTCGCCGAGCGCCTCACCGCCCACTGCGGCGGAGCCAAAATCTACTTCAAACGCGAAGACCTGCTCCACACCGGCGCGCACAAGATCAACAACGCCATCGGCCAGGTCCTGCTCGCCAAACGCATGGGCAAGCCCCGCATCATCGCCGAGACCGGAGCCGGCCAGCACGGCGTGGCCACCGCCGCCGTCTGCGCCAAATTCGGCCTCAAATGCCGCGTCTACATGGGCGCGGTGGACATGGAGCGCCAGGCCCTGAACGTCTTCCGCATGCGCCTGATGGGAGCCGAAGTCGTCGGCGTCGAGGCCGGCCAAAAAACCCTCAAGGACGCGGTCAACGAAGCCATGCGCGACTGGGTTACCAACGTCCGCGACACCCACTACATCCTCGGCTCCGCCCTCGGCGCCCACCCCTACCCCATGATGGTGCGGGATTTTCACCGCGTGATCGGCCAGGAAGCCCGCGCCCAGATGCTGGAACGCGAAGGCCGACTGCCCGACGAGATCATCGCCTGCGTCGGCGGCGGCTCCAACGCCATGGGCGTGTTTTTCGATTTCCTGCAAGACGAACAGGTGCGCCTCGTCGGCGTCGAAGCCGGCGGCCACGGCATCCGCCAGGGCGAACACGCCGCCCGCTTCGAAGGCGGCAAACTCGGCGTGCTCCAAGGCTGCAAGACCTACATCCTGCAAAACGACGACGGCCAGATCGAGCTGACCCACTCCGTCAGCGCAGGCCTCGATTACGCCGCCATCGGCCCAGAACACGCCTACTACCGCGACACCGGCCGCATCCGCTACGCCTACGCCTGCGACGACGAGGTGATGGAAACCTTCCAACTCTGTTCCCGCCTCGAAGGCATCATCCCCGCCCTCGAAAGCACCCACGCCATCGTCGAAGGCGTTAAACGCGCCCGCCAAATGCGCCCCGACGAAATCCTACTCATCAACCTCAGCGGCCGCGGCGACAAAGACGTCAACCAAGTCGCCAAGCTGTTAGGCGTCACGCTGCGCTAAGCCGCCAAAAACCTCAAATCTCCAAAGCGCCAAACGCCAAAAAAATCTATGGCGAAACCCTCACGCGATTTGGAAGAACGCGCCACGGTTTTCGCCGAAGCCGTGAGGTCTTTCGTTCGGAAGTTGCCCCGCACGGTTTCGAATATCGAAGACGTCAAGCAAGTGGTGCGCTCGTCTGGATCCGTGGCTGCGAACTGCATCGAAGCCAACGAGGCCTTGGGTGACAAAGACCGGGTGATGAAATTCCGAATCTCCCGTAAAGAAGCCAAGGAGTCGGAGCTCTGGTTGCGCCTGCTGCACACCGGACAGGACACCGATTTGAACGCGCAAAGAACCGCACTCCGTCAAGAAGCCCACGAGCTAAAACTCATCCTCACTGCCATCATCAAAAAGCTAGAGTGAAGGGGGGCTAAAAGCCCAAAGTTCCAAAGCACCAAACACCAAAAATAAACACACGCTCGTCGTCCTTTTCCGCTACAATATCTGGATTTTTGGAGCTTCGATGTTTGGCTTTTGAGATTTGGCCCTTTTGGTGTTTTGGCATTTGGCCCTTTGATTTTTGGCCCTTTGGCATTTTGAGATTTGGCGTTTGGCACTTTCGCCTTTGGCCTTTCTGCATGAACTCCATGACCGGCTTCGGCCGCAGCTCCGCCCCGCTCGGGGCCGCCACCCTTTCCGTCCGCGTTACCTCGGTAAACCGCAAGGCCTTCGACCTCAAAATCTCGCTTCCCGAGACCTGGACCGAACTCGAAACCCTCATCGCCGACGAGGTCCGCAAGGTCGCCGCTCGCGGGGCCATCCAACTGCGCGTCGAACTCGCCGCCGCCAGCGGCACGGGCGAAATCGATTTTGACGAACCCGCCGCCTCCGCCTGGCTGACCCGCCTCCGCACTTTTGCCGAGTCCCAAGGCCAGTCCTTCTCCGCCGACGCCCCGACCATGGCCAGTGTGGCCGCACAGTTCCGCCGCCGCATCGAGCCGCCCTCCGCCACCGAATCCCAAGCCGCCGTGCTCGCCGCCGTGCGCGAGGCCCTAACCGCCTTCGCCGCCATGCGCGCCACCGAAGGCGCGACGCTGGCCAAGGATTTCGACACCCGCCTCGCCCTGCTCGCCGAACACATCGAAGCCATCGCCGTGCGCGCCCCCGCCGTCGTGGTCGCCGCCCGCGAGGCCTTGCTCAAACGTCTCCGCGATGCCGGACTCGACCTGCGCCCCGACGACGAACGCGTGCTCAAGGAACTCGCCCTCTTCGCCGACCGCTGCGACATCGCCGAGGAGTTGACCCGTTTCCGCAGCCACCACGCCCAGTTGAAAAAACTGCTCTCCGGCCCGGGCGAGATCGGACGCAAAGCCGAGTTCATCCTCCAAGAAATGGGCCGCGAGGTGAACACCACCGGCGCCAAGGCCAACGACTACGAAATCGCCCGCCGCGTCATCGAACTCAAGAACGAGCTCGAACGCATCAAAGAGCAGATCGCCAACGTGGAATAAAAAACTACGGGAGGCAGGCACACCCCTCATAGAATGCGCCGCCGCCCTTAAAACTTTTGGCTTGATCTACCGCTGATACTAAAAGCCCCAAAGGTGCAGAATTTAACCACGGATATCACAAATGAGCACGGATAGATTGGTTTAAATCCGTGATAATCGGTGATATCCGTGGTTAAAACTCCGATTACGTAAGCCTAAGATAGGTGACGTTGGTTTAACCGAAGATTTCTTCGGTCTTAAAGAAACGCGCGATCTCGATCTTACCGTTTTCCTCGCTGTCCGAGGCGTGCACCACGTTCTTCATCATCTCGGTGCCGAAGTCACCGCGGATCGTGCCCTTGGCCGCCTTGCGCGAATCGGTCGGCCCGAGCAAATCACGCACCGTGGCCACCACATTCTCGCCCCGCAGCGCGAGCACGATCACCGGACGCGAGCTCATGAAGGCCTCGATCTCGGGATAAAAGGGCTTGTCCGCCACATGCGCATAGTGCTCGCGCAACTGCGCCGCGTTAAGACGGGTCATCTTGCAGCCGACGATGTCGAAACCCGCTTTTTCAAAGCGGCTAACAACCTCGCCAACGTGCTTCAGGTCCATGCAATCAGGCTTACAAATGATTAGGGTTTTCTGCATAAAACGACCACTAACCACGGCACGCCCCCGCAAGGGAAGCCCTTTTTTAATCCTCCGCAGCCCAACTTGGGTTTTTAGGCTTCTACGCAAACGTTCGCCCCCCAAGTTCTGACTGCACTTACTCAACCTTATCTCATGCGCGAAATCTCCTCCGAATACGGCCGCGTCGTCGTCGCCCCCCAATCCGAACTCTTCGCCGAAGCCCTTCGCCTCACCCTCGCGAGTCAGCGCGCCGCCCGCCCCGGTCGCTTTCTCTGTGCGCTCACCGGCGGCAGCACCCCGACCGCGTTTTACAAATGGTGCGTCGAATCCCAAGCCCTCCCCTCCGACCTCGTTCAGGGCACCCACTTCACCGTCAGCGACGAACGCCACGTGCTCCTCTCCAGCCCGGAGAGCAACTTCGGCAACGCGGAACGCCAGCTCCTCTCCCCGCTCCACGTGCCCACTGATCGCCGCCTCCCTTGGATGGTCGCCTGGCCCGTCGCCGAAGCCGCCGAAGCCTACCGCCGCTCCCTCCTCATTCTCGCCGGCCCCGGCCGCGCCTACGACCTCTGTTTCCTCGGCCTCGGCGACGATTGCCACACCGCGTCCCTCTTCCCCCAGACCCCCTTGCTTCAGGACGACGGCGGCCTGCTCTTCGGCGGCCAGGAGGTCCCCGGCAAGGGCTGGCGTCTCACCATCACCCCCACCGGCCTGCGTGCCTGCGGCCAGATCATCGTCATGGCCCTCGGCGCGGGCAAAAGCGCCGCGCTGCACCGCGTCCATCGCGGCCCCGCCGATGTGCTCAACGTGCCCTCGCAAATCCTGAAATCCTGCGCCGCTCGCGTCGTCTGGCTCATCGACGAACCCGCCGCCGCCCAGCTCTAACCCCCGCCCTGCGCCCGGCATTTCTTCGAGCTTTTGCTTTTCGACATTTACGCTTCGCTCGGTTCACTTGCTCAAACGTAGCCCCCATGCCCGCGCCCAAACTCATCGTTACGGTTTGCACCGCCAACATCTGCCGTAGCCCCATGGCCGAGGCCCTCCTCCGCCACGCCCTCCTCGCCGAAGCGGAACCCCTCCGCTCCTGCAAAGTCGTCTCCGCCGGGGTCGCCGCGCGCAAAGGCGAAAAAATCTCCCCCAACTCCGTCGAAGCCCTCGCCAAGGTCGGCCTGCGCGCCTCCGACCACCGCAGCCAACCCCTCACCGAGGCACTTATAGCCCAGGCCGATCTCGTTCTTTGCATGACCGAAAGCCACCGCGCCGTCATCAACCTCGAAATCGAGCCCACCCCGCGTAACATTTTTCTCTGGCGCGAGTTCACTCCCGGCAGAGGCAACAAGGAGATCGGCGACCCCTACGGCGGCTCCCTCAAGGAATACGAAGCCTGCCGCGACGAAATGGTCGACGCCCTCCCCAGCCTACTCGCCTACCTGCGCAGCTTGTAAGTGAGTGGTTCGATTTTCGAACTACTCGCCGAGCACCCGGCTAAGCAGGCGCATCATCTGCTTGGTGCCGATTTGCTGCAAGGTACCATCCACCGCCAAGGGCTCGACCAACGGTAAAAACACATCTGCCTTCGCCCCTTCCTCCGGCGGGCTGACCAGGCGCAACACCGCAAGATTACGCGCCATATCCCCCCGCGCCCCCAGCTCGAAACTCAGCGCCAGCGGTTGCTGCACCAAGGTCCTTCCGGGCAAGGCCTGGATCGTGCCGCTGCCCGCCAGCTTAATCTCCGGGGAGGTCAACTTCACCTCGCCCAGCTCGATCACGCCGCTGGTGCCGCGCCGCGCCGCGACCGTAAGTTCTTCATACGGCAGATTCGACAACTGCCGGGCCACCGCATTAAGCGCCGTCACCTGCGCACCGCGCTCCGCCAACTGCGTATTGCCCGTAAACGCCCCGGCGAAACCCGCCAGACTGGCCAGCTTGGATGCCGTCTTGGTATACGGATTCGCATCCAGATTAAACGCCCGCAAGGCCCCCGCTCGCCCGCTGAGCTTGATATCCGCCGCCGCCGTGCTCGCCGCCGCCGCCGGGTCCGCCCCCTGGCCATTAACCTTGGCCGTAAGCTCGTAGGTCCCTTCCAAGGGCGCCGGCGCAGAGGGATTCAACGCCTTAAACAAAGGGCCCACCGCCAGCCCGCGCCCGCCCACCTGCGCCTCCAGCGCATACGTGCGGCTCTCCGCCAACCACTTCAATACCGCACCCAAATCCAGCGCGCCGCCCGTCCCGAGCACCGTCTGCAACTTGTCCAAAATCAACGACTCTTTCGTCAACGCGATGCGTCCTTGAGTTTTTAATACCTCGATGCCCGGCGCATACACGATGCGCGCCAGATCCAGCTTAAGCTCGCCCGTGGTCCCTGCCCACAGCGGACCGGTCGGCGTCGCCGGCGCAGTCGCCCCCGCGGCGGGCGCGGCCTTCGCCTCGCCCGTCGGCGGCGGGCCGGACTTCACGGGAGCGGGCGCCGCCGCGAGCGCGGCAAAAGCCTGCAAATCCGGCACGAAAAGCGCCTGGCTGGTTAACTGTGCCAAAATCTGCTGCCCCTCCGGTTTTGGCGTCACGGTCAGCGCCAGCGCGAGATCCGACTTGCGCGCCACCGGGGTAAGCGCGTTCACGCTCAACGGGGCCTTCAACGTGATCACCCCCAAGGCATCGCGCCCCACTTCGGCATCGAGCTGGATCTCCGGCAGATCCCCCGCCCCCGCCGCGCGCAGCCCCGCCACACGCACCTTCGCCAGCGCCTTGATCTCGGTCCCCGCAGAGGCCTCCACGTTCAAGGTCGCCACCCCGGCGCTCAGGCGCGTCTGACCCCGCAAAACCGGTTGGTTCATCAACGCCCCGAGCTGCGCATTCACCACCGCTTTGACCGTCGCCGCCGCACCCGATTTCTGCGCCGCGCTCAGCTCGCCCCCGATCAAGTCCACCCCATCCGCCACCACCCGGAAAGAGCCTATCGTCGCACTCAATCCCTCGGAGTTTTGCACCGCCCGCACTCCCTCGATCCGTATCGCATCAAACGCCACCAGCGGCTGCTTCTCCGTGCCATAACGCACCAGCGGCACCAAGAGCGGCTCCAGGCTCTCGATTTGAAACCCATCGCCCGCCGGCCGCGCCTTAAACGCCGCCGTGATCGGCCCGCCCAGCGCCAAGTCCGGCACAAATGCCTTCAGCCAAACCGGCGGAATCCCCAGCAAACGCACTTCGAGTAAATCGTCCGCCGCCACCGCCGGAGTCAGCTTGTTCGTAGCCGTGGCCACCGTGAACACCTGCTTGGTCTCCACCTTCAACACCGGCTCCGCCCCGGCCGCCAACTGCAACTGAAACGACCTCACCGCCAGCAACTCGGAGGCCGCATCCACATCAAACTTGGTCGAAAGCGTGACCTCGCCCAAAGCCGGAGCCCCCAGCCGTTCCAACGCATCCGCGATCACTTGCAACTGCCCCGCCACCCGCACGTTGTCCGTCCCGGTCAAGGCCAGCTCACCCGCCCCCGAAAGTTTAAAAACGGGCAAAACCATACCAGTCGGGAGGTAAGGCTGCAAATCCCCGTCGGCCAGCGCCAGTTTCCACCGCCCTGGCAGAGGCTCGCCACCCGGCGCCCAACGCGCATCCAGCTCGACCAAGGCCTGTGCTTGGGTGCCCAGCCGCAACCGATACGTCTCCGCGCTGCCATCACGCGCGATGCCCACCTCCGCCTTCAGCGCCGCCGGTTTGCTCAAGGCCCCGCCCTGGGCCTCCGCCGCCAACTGCACCGCCAGAGCGGAAAGCTGCCCCACCGCATCCAGCGTCGGCATCAGGTCCACCGTCGTAGTCAAATCTCCCTTACCCGCCGTGCGCACCGTCAGCTTTAATTGAATCTTCCCCTGCTTGCCCGAAGCCACGCCGCCTCCTGTCAACGCGAACTCCGCCGTGAGCGGCTGCGCGCCCACCACCGTCACCGTGCCGGCCACATCCAGTCCATCGACCGTCAACTCCCCCGGCAAAACGACCGCGTTCAGCAACCCCGAAAACGGCTGGGCCGCCTTGGTCGCACCCGACGCAGGCTTGGAAGCGCCGGCCTGCCCCGCCAGCGCCGCGGGATCGACCTCGACCCGGATATCGCGCGCCACCAAGGCACGCACATCGATCTTGCCTCCCGCAGCATCCAGCACCGGCACATCGGCGCTAAACGAGGGCACCTCTATTTTCAGACCGGGCTGATTAAACGAAATGCCTTCCAGCTTTGCCCCGGAAAGCCCCACCGCCACCCGCGACACCTTCCCTTGCTCGCCCAGTGCCCGCTTGGCGGCGAAGGTCTGTACCGCCGGCGTCAACACCGCCACCAACAGCAACAACAGCAGCGCCAGCGGCGCGATAACCAGCAATAGGATCCATTTACCACGGGAGGACATAGGCATATTACCAGCAACCAAGAGCACCCGCCCCCCACTTGGCAACTAATCCAACATCTCAGGCTTGATTGCGGAAAAAGTGGTAATCTAACGGACGCTTTTCACTGAGCCGTGAGCCCAAGGCTGAGCTTGCCCCGCACCCGCCTCTCTGCGGACAGTCTCACATGGCCTCCGCTCCCGTCCTCCCCGTCTCCGTAAAAGGCGTCATGCCCACCGCCAACGGCTGCGCCGTTTTCATCGGCGATGAAGACAAAACCTTCGTCATCTACGTCGACCACTCGGTCGGCAACGCCATCCAGATGTCGCTCGACGGGGTCAAAAAAGAACGCCCCCTCACCCACGATCTCATCGGCCACATCCTCACCGGTCTCGGCGCCACCCTCGAACACGTCGTCATCAACGACGTCTCCGACGGCACCTTCTTCGCCCGCATCCTCCTGCGCATGAAAAACGAGCTCGGCCAGAAAATCGTCGAGCTGGACGCGCGTCCCAGCGACAGCATCGTACTCGCCCTCGCCCACCTGCGCCCCATCCTCGTCGCCAAGCCGGTTTACGATGCCGTGGAGGACATGTCCGAAATCCTCGAAAAGGTGCGCAAACAACAAGCCGAGGCCGCCGCCGAAGCCTCCGGCGACGCTCCCGCCGATGACGACGAGGAAGACGATAAGTAATCCGCCTCCGCTTCCGCCGCCTCCGCTTCCGGCCTCTGCCTAAACCGCGTTTCCACCCGCGTGCCCGCCGCCTCTCCTTCGTCTTCCCAACTGCCCGCACCGCATATCCCCGGCCAGCCCCTCACCGCGCTGGCCCCGATGCAGGACGTCACCGACCTGGCCTTTATGGGCCTGATCGCCCGCTATGGCCCGCCCGATTACTACGTCACCGAGTTTCTGCGCGTCCACTCCCAGTCCCGCCCAGAGGCCCACATCCTGCGCTCGATCGACGAAAACGCCACCGGCCGCCCCGTCTTTGCCCAGCTCATAGGCGAGGAAATCCCCCACCTCCAACGCACCGTCGCCCTCCTGCTCCGCCACCCTGTCGCCGGTATCGACCTCAACCTCGGCTGCCCCGCCCCCAAGGTTTACAAGAAAAACGTCGGCGGCGGCCTCCTCCGCGACCCCGACCACGTGGACGCCATTCTCGCCGCTCTGCGCCCCTGCACCCCCGGCCTTTTCACCGTTAAAATGCGCATCGGTTTCGAAGACACCCGCCACTTCGACCGCATTCTCGCCTCCGTCGCCCGCCACCGCGTGGACCTGCTCGTCGTCCACGGCCGCACCGTGAAGGAAATGTATCGCAGCGAGGTCCACTACGATCAGATCGCCCGCGCCGTGCGCTCCGTGCCCTGCCCCGTA
>JAIXRU010000276.1 GCA_027485045.1 Opitutaceae bacterium
GAGCGGCTTACTTCTTCAGCACTACGATATCGGCGCGACGATCCTTGGCCATGATGTCGTCGGCGGCATTTTCGGAGGCTTCGAGATCGCCTTTGGAGAGGACTTCGATCTTCGAGTCAGCAACGCCGAGGGTGACGAGATATTGTTTGGCGGCGGCGGCGCGGCGGTCGCCCAGGCCCAAGTTGTAGTCACCCGTGCCACGCCAATCGCAGCGGCCCTCGAGGAGGAGGCGATATTGGGGGTTGGCTTCGAGGTAGGCCTTGGCGGCGTCGAGTTTGGCGCGCTCGGGGGCGGCAATGGCGGATTGGTCGTAGGCAAAATAGACGGGCTGGAGCAGACCGCGGATCATGTCCTCGGTCTCGATCACGCCGTCACGACCGCTAAGGTCGGTGCCGGGGGCCTGGCTGTTGAGGTCGCTGCCGAAGCCAGTGGCGTCAACGGAGCTTAGGGTGCCGGGTTGGCCGATCACAGTTTGGGACGGATCGCGACGGGGCTTTTTAGAGCAGCCGACCGAGAAGACGGTGGCGGCGGAGATTACGATGAAGAGGGCCTTGCGGATGGACACTTGCATGTTGGAGGAGTGGTTGACGTTAAGGCCTAGGCATCTTGCGTCCTCAAGAAGATTATCCGTCAAGACGCCGCCAACTTTTATCATGCCCAGCGATTCCCTGTGTTTCCTCTTCGATAACGGCTCGTTCAGGCCCGACGCCACCCGCGCCCTCCGGGGCTTGGCTAGCAGGCTGGAAACGGCTTTGGGCAGCCCGGTAAGGGCGGTATCGCTGCTGCACTCCACGCGAATACCCGCAGTAGAGCTGGATGGAGTGCCGGCGCAGCTCCTGGAACCAGCCCTGGATGCCTGGCTTGAGGAGAATCCGAAGGGCACGGCTTTGTTGCTGCCTTTATTTTTCGGTCCAAGCGGAGCTTTGGTGGATTACGTGCCGGAGCGCATGGTGTCGTTGGCCAAGAAACATCCGGAAGGGCGGATGATTTTAGCGGACGCCATGGTGCGGTCGGACGAACCGGTGGACGAATTAGTCGCGATCCTGGCGGATAGGGCACGGGCGGCGGCGGCGGCTCAGGGCTGGGACCGCCCCAAGGTGGTGTTGTGCGATCATGGTACTCCTTTGCCCAGTGTGACGGCGGTGCGTGATCGGTTGGGGGCGGAATTGTCGGCAGCGCTTGCGGGGGAGTTTGCCGCAGTGGGGGTGGCCTCGATGGAACGCCGGGAAGGGGATGCGTTTGCCTTTAACGAGCCCCTCTTGGCCCGGCGACTTACGGAAACACCGTTCGATAGCGGGAATGTCGTGGTGCTGCTGCAGTTTTTGTCACCCGGACGGCACGCCGGACCGGGCGGGGATATCGCGGAGATTTGTGCGCAGGTGGAGGCGACGAAGCCGGAATTGCACACGACCATGAGCGAGCCGATTGCCGACGACGCTCGTTTGGTGGGACTGCTGGTGCGCCGTGCGCGGCAGGCTTGGGCGAGGGCGGCGCAGACGGCTTAACCGAGGGGCTTGCGCGGGGTGATGATACCCACTTCGACCGCGTAACGGGTTAGGCTGGCGACGTCGTGCAAGTTGAGCTTGCGCATCAGATTGGTGCGATGGTTGTCCACGGTCTTCACGCTGATATCGAGGCGGGAGGCGATTTCCTTGGTGCTATTGCTCTCGGCGACGAGCTGGAGGATTTCACGTTCGCGGTCGGTCAGGAAGTCCGCGCTTTGGCTGGAGCCGGGATTGGCCACGACATTGCGGAGAAGGGAAGCGACCGCGGGCCCGAAGTAAGTGCCGCCACCCGCCACGGTGGCCAGGCCTTTGCGGAATTCGCTCAGGCCGGCGGTTTTCTCCACGAAACCATGTGCGCCGACCTCAAGCATTTCGCGTACAAGCACCGGGTTTTCGTGACCGGAGAAAACCAACACACGCACATTGGGCAGGATTTTTACGATGCGCCGCAGGAGATCCACGCCGTTCAAGCCGGGGAGTTTGGCATCGAGAACGAGGAGGTCGGGTTTCGTTTCTTGGCAAAGGGAAAGGGCGGCTTGGCCATCGCCGCTTTGCCCGACCAGTTGGTAGTTTTTATCCAAGTGGAGCATTTCAACTAACATCTCTCTGATCGCGGTTTGGTCTTCGATAATGACAAGTCGCTTCATAGGTGTAATCTGAGGGGGTAATGGGGTTTAATGCCTATAAACTGTAATGTTAACTTTCACGCAAATGCCAAGTTCAGTCCTGATGCGCGGTATCTTAATTGGGGGAGCGCTGGCTTGGACCTTGGGTCTGGCGGGTTGCGCCGCGCCGCCGGACAAACCCGCCGGGGTGGTGCGGGATCCGAGTGTGCCACCGCCCAGCACGAATGTTACCCGAAACCAAGCTTGGCGTGATGCTGAGGCGATCGCGAGTCTCGACCCGAATCGACTTACGGTGATCGGCGCGGGCTTATCGATGCGCCCGATCTACGGGGAAAACACCGTGTTGGTTTTACAGAAAGTGCCCTTCGAGAGCCTGAGCGCGGGAATGAACGTGGCCTATCGCAACCAGCGCGGTGGCGTGGTGCTGCACCGCTTGATCGCTCGCGATGCGCGAGGTTGGAGGGCGGTGGGCTTTAACAACGAAGTCGAGGATATCGAACGGGTGACGCCGGATAATCTGCTCGGCACGGTGTATGCCGCTTTTGCCAATGCGGATGTGAAGTAAGCTCCGCTATCGCCATCAACGTCGGCGTGTCGCGCTGACGATTTTGACCGGTTGGGGTAGCCACGACGCGCCGCAGGAAAGGACGGTGGCCTCGGCGTCCGCGCCCCAAGTGGCCAGGAGCGGGCGGGCGCTGGCGAGCTCCTCTTCGGCGCGTTCGCCTTTGAGGGCGAGTAGACGGCCGCCGAGGCGCAGATGGGGGAAACTCCAGCCGGCCAAGGTATCGAGCGAGGCCACGGCGCGTGAAGTGACCACGTCGGCGGCGCAGGCGGGGATGAGGTGGGCTTTGCCCCTTTTCACGGTGACGCGCGGGGCGAGTTGGTAGCGCTTGATCATTTCGTGCAGGAAGGAGCACCGGCGTTCCAACGGCTCGATCAGAATGATTTTTAAATCGGGCCGAACCAAAGCAAGCACGAGACCGGGCAGCCCGGCGCCTGTTCCGATGTCGGCGACCGTTTCCTTGTCAGATATGGCCTCGGCGAGCGCGGCGCAGTTTAGCAGGTGGCGGTCCCAGAGGCGGGGCACTTCGCGCGGCCCGATCAAGCCGCGTAACACGCCGGCGGAGGCGAGTTGTTCTCCGTAATCTTGCAAACGGGCCAAAACATCCGCGCCGAATCTCGCCGTGGCCTCCGCAGGGGCGGGAGGCAAAGGCTCGGGAGCGGCGGATGGAGCACGTGGGGCGCGGTCGGTGGGACGGTCGGACATACGAAGGATGCGTTTAGTTGGCTGGGTACTCGCGCCAGTCGCTAGCCGAAAAGCACGGTAAAGAAGGAAAAACGTTTTAGGTGTCAGGCAGGGACTCGGCGTTGCCTTTTGCAGGGCAGGAACTTTTCTGTATCTCCCCTCCTTTCATGTTATCCCGCAACCTTCGCCGTCAATTGGCCCATTTTTGGACTGAGTCGCTTCCCTGGCTTTTTTCCGCCCTCGGTTTATCAGCGCTCATTGGCTTGTGGTATTTACTCGCCAATACCGGTCCCGGTTCGGCGGTGGAGCCAGGCACCAATCTGCCGGCCGCGGTCACTGACCTTGAATTTGAGCGCAAGGTTGCCGAGGTTGCCGGTATTGAGCAGCGCTACAAAACATTTGAAGCCGCCGGGGTGGTTTCGGATGAGGCTCTGGTTGTTTTAAGTGACGCGGTGGAAAAGCAACGCGCGATCGCACGGTCACCGCGCTACGGGGATTACGTGCAGCAGCAAACGCTGGAGCGACTGGAAGGCGAACTTGCCACCGTTAAGGCCCGGCGCGAACTGGATAGCATCGAGCGCTTGATGCGGGCGGGTGAGGAAGATCAGGCGGCGATGCGACTGGCGGAGGCCGAAGAGGCTTACAAGACCGCGCTACAACTCCAACGAGGTATCAACACCGGCAGCGCCGCTTCGCGTTATAAAAACTATGTGCGTGAGGCGGAGATCGAGCGCGCACTGGTGTCTTTACGGGTCTATCCGCTGCATAGCGAAAAGGAGGCGGCCCTGGTCAAGGCCCGCAAAGCCAGCGAGGAGAAACGCTGGTCTGACGCGCTCGCCGCCTACACCGCCGCGCGTGATGCCTTGGGCAAGATAAACCAGGATTTTGCCCGCACGCGCTACGCCAACCTCTCCGAGTTTGATCGTATCGAGGCCGAGATCGCATCGCTTAACGCGGCCGGCATCGCCAAGGAGGTGGATCAACGCGAGCAGGCTGGCGATGCCGCCGAACGTGCAGGTGAGTTCTCAGACGCAGCCCGGGCCTACGCCGAGGCACTGGCCAGGCAGCAGCAGATCAACCAGCTTTATGGCAAGAGCCGGTTCATGTCGTCCGCCCGTATAGATGCCTTGGAGGTGAAACTTCAGACCGTGCGCTCACAACCACTCGCGGTTGAGCTGGCGCGGTTGGACCGCAGTCTCGGCGACGATCTGCGCCGTCGCCGCCTGGTGGCGGTGGACCAGGCCTTACCCGAGGCCATGAAATTGACTGAGCGACTGGCCACGGAGTTTCCGCGTAGTCGTTTTGTGGATGGTGCGATACGCATAAAACTGAGTTATCTGGGTTTAAAACGTGAGGAGTTACGGCGTTTGCAGGATGAGACGTTTGACCGCCTGCTTCCTCTGATCGGTCTGCGCGACCGTTTGATGTTCGGTTCCGAGACTTCGCAGGGACTTTACGAAGCAGTCATGAATACCAATCCAAGCCGCAATCCGGGACGCGCGATGCCGGTGGATTCGGTCAACTGGGTTGACGCCCAAGAGTTCTGCACCCGGCTGGGCTGGATCATGGGCTTGCCGGTGCGTCTGCCCACCCAGGAGGAGTACAAAATAGCCTTGGGTGATGACGCTGGCGAAGTGCGTAGTGCGGCGGGCGTGGGCAAGGTCGGCACGACCGACGGTGGACGGCCCAATCCGAATGGGTATCGGGATTTACTCGGGAATCTAGCCGAATGGCTGGCCGCCCCGGCGGAAGCAACGCGTGCCTCGCTGGCGGGAGGAAGCGTGTTGGATATGCCCGAGGTTATTTCCAAGCTGCCGATCGAAGAACGGTCTAAAACCGATCGGGCGCGGCATATCGGTTTTAGGTTCGTGGTAGAGTTACCGATCACGCGCTGACCCTCTTTGTTATGCGCTTACTCGCGACGTGGCTGGTCGTTTTGGCAGGTGTATCGCAGGTAGGCCACCTGTCGGCGCAGACGATTCCCGAGTCTTGGTTAAGCGCACCGCCCGGTTTGGCTCAGGCGCAAGCGATTGAGGAAGGAGCCGCTCGGTATGGCTGGGCGAAGATGGCGACGGCCCTGCATAGTTCGGCGATGAGCGCTTATGCTCGCGACAACCTTCCCGTGGCGGAGGCGTGGCGCAATGTCGCGCGCTGGACGGACGCATGGTCCGAGCCGATGGAGAAGCATCTGGATCGCAGGCTCGCCGCGATGCGTGCTGCGGGTTGGCAAGTCGAGTCACCCGCAGGCGCGCTTTCCGAGTTGGACCAAACGGTGGCAGACGCGATGGCGGGTCCGCTGCGTTTGTGGGTTCTGGCCAATCCTGCATTTTCGACGGAGTATTTTGAACTCGAAGGAGCGCTGGATTTCAGACCCGCAGTCTACGGGATTTTAAGCGAGCTGCATGCGGCGGATCCCAAACTTTTTGCCACCTACGCATCTCTGGCCACGGCTATCGCGTTGGTTTATGATACGCCTCCGCCCGTGGATTGGCCCCACCGTCAGGTGCTGCCGATGGCCTTACCGCGGCGATTGGTGAAACCTGCGGAGGCGTTTGCGTATTTCGTCAGTCTGGATCGTGCCGGCAAGAGTTTGCAGCCCCTGGCCAAACTGGACTCCGCCGAGTTGCGATTTCTGGTTGATTTAGCCCTGCCCGACGCGGAGCGCCGTTGGGCGCTCGAGCGGGTGAAAGCCCCGCTTTCCAAACTGGAATCGACGTATACGGATATTCGTTACCGCGAAGACCGTATAAATCTGGGGCAATACGTCTGGCCGAGTAAGGATTACTCGCTGCCAGAGATTCAGCGCGAGGGCGGGATTTGTGTGGACCAGGCTTACTATGCCACCCAGGCGGGAAAAGCGCGGGGGGTGCCGACGCTGTTCTTTTCGGGCGCGGGCAAGGACGGCCGGCACGCCTGGTTTGGATATTTGGGCATAGGGCAAAAGTGGAAAATGGATGCCGGACGTTATGCCAACCAACGCTACGTGACCGGTGGCGCGCTGGATCCTTTGAGTTGGACCGAGATTTCGGATCACGAAATTGCGTTTTTGAGCGAGGGGTTTCGTCATGAACGCAACGCACGGGAGGCGGCGGTGCACGCGGGTTTTGCCCGCTGGCGCTTGGCGGACGGTGATCGGGCGGGTGCGGAGCAGGCTGCGCGTGCCGCCGTGCGGCTGGAGCGACGCATGCTGGACGGCTGGGATATCTTGCTGGAGTTGCGACCGGAGCCTGGCCGTGAGCGCGAAGCGATTGCTTATGAAGCGGCGGGAGGGCTGGCGAGTTATCCCGAGCTACAGGCCCGCTACCTGGGCGTGACGACGGATAGTTTACGTCGTCGAGGGGAGACGGCGCGGGCGGATTTCGAAGAACGCGAACGCATACGCAAATATCGCGCTACCCGGGATGATTTGAGTGTGCAACAAGTGGCCGGGCAAATGGAGCGCGCCCGCTCGGAGCAATCGATCGAGCAGCAAATCAAGCTATACGGGACTCTCTTGAAGCAGTTTGGCCGGGGCTCGGGCACGGCGATGTGGGATGAGATGGTTCGGCCATTTTTAATACACCTTCTCAAGCAGGGTATGCTCAAGGAAGCGCGGGCGGCATTGCGGACTGCGCGGGAGCAGATGGCCGTCGCCCCGAGCACGCAGACTTGGGCCGAAATGGCGGCGGTGGATGCGCGGATCGCGGCCGAGGAAAAAAAGCCGACTCCAACAACCCGCCCTTGACGACCGGCTCAAGCAGGGCAGTCGCCGGACGACACAGTTCTATTGGCTATAATTCGATTTATGTGAGGTTAATTCTGTATGGTTTTACCATCCACTGAGCATTCGGGATTGGTTGCTACGGTTACGCTGAATCCGGCTATCGACCGCACCATCGTGGTTGAGGACTTGCGCCCTGGTGCGGTCAATCGGGCGCGGTGGGTGAGTGATTGCGCCGGGGGCAAAGGGGTGAACGTAGCGGCCGCGCTCGCCGAGCGGGGGCAGCGGTGCCTGGCGCTGGGGTTTTTAGGTGCGGATAACGCCGAGGTTTTCGCCGCTTTCTTCGCCGAGAGGGGGATTGAGGATCGGTGTCTGCGTTTGCCGGGGGCGACGCGAACCGGACTGAAGCTGGTCGATCCGGTGCGCAGCGAGACTACGGATTTGAATTTCCCCGGGCTCACACCGACGTCGGCGGATTTGGCCGCGCTTAACCGAAACCTGGATACCATGACAGCGGAGTGGTGTGTGCTGGCAGGCAGTTTGCCGCCGGGAGTTCCGGCCGATTTTTATGCGGAAACGATCCGCCGTCTGCGTCTGCGGGGTGTGCGCGTGGGCCTCGATACCAGCGGGGAGAGCCTGCGAAGGGCAGTGTTGGCGGGACCGGATTTAATCAAGCCCAACGTGCATGAGCTTTCCGAGCTGGCGGGACGCACCTTGCCGGATGCGGCGGCGGTGGCGACAGTGGCGCGAGAAATCTGCGCGGGCGGAGTCGGTCTGGTGGCGGTATCGCTCGGGGCGGAGGGTGCGGTTTTCGTCACGGCTCAAGAGACGGTTCAGGCGAGGCCGCCTGCGATTACGGTGCAAAGCACGGTCGGTGCGGGCGACGCGATGGTGGCCGGACTGGTGGCGGCGCGTATGGCCGGGCTTACGTTGGAACAAACCGCGCGGCAGGCCACCGAGTATGCTTTGCGGGTCTTGCTGCGAGGTGAGCCCCCGGAACGCCTGGCCGAGGTAATCGCACGGATTCAGGTGTGCGGATTGAGATTTTAACTGCTTTGCTAACCCGTGGCCTGTTTGGAAAACTTTAACAAAACATGGGGGCTCGCGAAGTAAACTACGGCAGGCTTAAGGTGGTGCGCTTAGGCGGGCCTCTGGTCTCCGCCCATTTGTTGGTTTCCGATGATGCTTTGACGCTGATAGATACCGGACTTTGGGGGATTCCGGGGGAACTGCGGAGCGTAGTGCGCAGGTTGGGACGGAGTCCGGGAGATTTGCGCGACATCGTTTTAACTCACGGACATCTCGACCACACGGGTGGCGCGGCGGAAATTCAGGCATGGAGCGGCGCGCGGGTGTGGGTGCATCCGGCGGATCGTGAGCATGTCGAACAACGGGTTAACTACACCGGATTAGCGCGGGGTTGCGGCACTTTAGAGCGGGCGGGGGTGGTGGTTGGGCGGCTGGGCGGGTGGTGTTATCAGGCTCCGGTAATTGGAGGCGAACTGCGCGATGGGGACGTTTTGCCATTTGCCGCTGGTTTGAGGGTTTGGCATCTTCCGGGGCATACCCCGGGGCACTGCGCACTGGTGGCTGAGGGGGTGTTGGGTGATAAGGGCGGGGGCTTGGTTTTTTCAGGCGATGTCTTTGCCAGCTATTCGTGGTCTGTGCATCGCCCACCGGCTTTTTTGACCCGTGACCGAAGTAGAGCAGAGGTGAGCTTAAGGGAACTGGCGATGGCACGGCCGGTGGCGGTCTTGCCCAGTCATTATGACCGGATGGAGCCGGGTCTGCATGCACGGCGACTGACCCAACTGGCGAACAAACGAAGAAACGTGGTTTAGCCGATCCGTGTTATTTGTCTGAACTATTTCGCCCTATCCGGTTCAGGTGACTTTTTGACGAATTGCACGAATAGTCGGGAATAAAGCTGCGGGGGCTTGTCTCTTGTGAGCGATGGCAGATGAACTTTTCACCCGTTTGGTCGATGCGCATTACGCGTCTTTGTATCGGTTTGCGCTGAGCCTGGCACGCAACGAAGCGGATGCGTGCGACTTGGTGCAGCAGACTTTTTATGTCTGGGCGACCAAGGGGCATTCGTTGCGCGAAGCCGCCAAGGCGAAGACGTGGTTGTTTACCACGCTTTATCGGGATTTTTTGCGCGGGAGGCGGAGGAGTACGAGATTGACGGCGCTGGAGGATTTGCCGCCCGGCGAGCAGGATCCGGCGGGGGACACGCAAGATCTGGAGTTGAAATTTGACTCCAATCTCGTGGTGCAGGCTTTGCAGGAGGTGGACGAGGGTTTCCGGGTGGCACTGACCCTTTTTTACCTGGAGGACATGGCTTATCAGGAAATTGCCGCACTGCTGGAGGTGCCGATCGGCACGGTTATGTCGCGGCTGTCACGCGGTAAGGCGCAGTTGAGGGCGGCACTGGCGCGGCATGCCGGGGCGATGGAGCGAAAGGTGATACCGTTTTTAAACAGCGAGGAAAAAGAAGGGAGAAAGTCATCATGAATACCAACGAAGCTAAATTCATTCTGCAGGCGCGGCGTCCCGATGGGCGCGACGATGCCCAGCCACCGTTTTCCGAGGCGCTGGCCCAGGCTGCGCGCGATCCCGTTTTGGCCGCTTGGTTGGCGCGGGAGCAGGCGTTCGACACAGCGGTGGTGGCGCGCTTGCGCGAAGTGGGTCCGCCGCCGGGCTTGCGCGACGCGATTTTAGCCGGAGTGCGGATGCAGCGCCCGGTTTCGTGGTGGCAGCGCACTTTACCCGTGGCGCTGGCGGCAAGCGTGGCGCTGATCCTTGGTCTGGCGGCGTCCTGGAGTTTCGTGCGTGCCAAACCCGATGCGGAGAAACTGGTCTCGCTGGTGATGGCGGAATTCGTCTCACCGGCCCACGCCCCCATGGTTTTGGGCGGTAGTGGAACCTTGAAGACGCTCCTGGCCGACACCCGCTACCGCTTGTCCGAGGGCTTGCGGCTCGATTTTTCCCAACTCAAGGCGGATGGGTGCCGTTCGTTAACGATTGGTGGCCGGGAATTGTTGGAGATCTGTTTTTTTCGGGAAGGGGTGGGTGAAATGCATCTTTACGTGGCTAAAACGGATGATTTCGAAGCCGCCGACGCCTTCAAGAAACCGGTTTTTCGGGAACAAGGTAATCTTGCCTCGGTGGCGTGGGCGGACAGCCGGCATACCTACGTTTTGGTCTCGGACGCGGGCATGGATGCCTTGCACGCCGTGTTGTAAATTCATCCGGGAATAATCCTCAAACTCAGTGCTCTCATCATCGCATGAACGAAAAAACCAATAACAAATACCAGTGGCTGAGTCGCTCCCTGCGAGTGGTTGCCACGATCATCCTGGGGCAAACCCTGTTCTTTAAGTTTTCGGGCGCATCCGAGTCCGTTTATATCTTTGAAAAAGTCGGGCAGGAGCCGGTCGGCCGCATTGGCTCCGGTGTGGTGGAGTTGATTGCGTGTGTGCTGCTCTGGATTCCAGCGACGACACCGATCGGCGCAGGACTGGCTTTGGGCACGATGAGCGGCGCGATTTTTTTTCATCTCACCAAGCTCGGGGTCGTGGTCCAGGACGACGGCGGCCTGCTCTTCGCGCTGGCGGTAGTGACCTTACTTTGCAGTTCGGGGGTGCTCTGGCTGCATCGCCGTTCCCTTCCTGTGATCGGTGCCAAACTCTAAAACCCAGCTAAACTATATCTAACATGAAAAACATAATACTCCTGATTTTCGCTGCGTTGAGTCTTGGACTGGCGGGGGCGCGGGCGGAAAAACCGGTCAACACGACCTGGACGGGCGTGGCGATAAAAGGGTATGATCCGGTTGCCTACTTTACCGAAGCCAAGCCGGTGGAAGGCTCGGATAAGTTTGAGTTTAAGTGGAACGAGGCCACCTGGCGTTTTGCCAGCGCGGTGAATCGTGATCTTTTCACGGCCAGTCCGGAAAAGTATGCTCCACAGTTTGGCGGTTATTGTGCCTGGGCGGTTAGTCAGGGGTACACAGCGGGGATAGATCCGGCGGCTTGGAAAATCGTGGGTGGGCGACTTTACCTGAACTACAGCTTGAAGGTGCAGAAGCAGTGGGAGCTGGATCCTGTCGGAAACATCGACAAGGCCCAGAAAAACTGGCCTGAACTCCTGAAGAAATGATTACATTAATAAAATCACCGCATGTGGATGAGGCGGTTCGAGACAATATTGAAGCCTTGGCGCAAGGGCGTGATCTACTCGCCGGGCTGGGGGCGTCGGCTTACATAAAGCGTGAGCCGCTCTGCTTCAACAGCTCGATCGGCGGCCACATGCGTCACGTGATCGAGCATTACGAAAGCTTTCTGCAAGCGCGGCACTCCGGGGTGGTCGATTACGAGGCGCGGGCGCGGGATGTTCGCATCGAGAACGAACCGGAATACGCGGTGATGCGTTTAGAGCAATTGCGCAAAGAACTGTCCGCTTTGGGCGACGATTTTTTGGAGTCGGACATGTCGGTGCGTTCTGAAATGGGCGGGCGCGAGGAACCTGCGTCGCACAACCTATCGAGTGTGGGACGCGAACTGGAATTTTTGCTGAGCCATACGATTCACCACTATGCACTCATCGCGGTGGTGTGCGCGGTGGGTGGCAAAGCGACGCCGGTGGATTTCGGCGTCGCGCCGTCTACTTTGCGTTTCCGGCGCACGACTGCTTAAGGCGCGCACCCGCCGCAGACCGGTCTTTACCATGTGCACTGTCAGCGTATTTCCCGCGAGCGAGCGGGAAGGTGGATACGATTTGTGGTTTAATCGCGACGAACAGCGCACGCGCGCCCCGGAGTTTCCGCCGGTGGCGGCAGTGACATCGTCTGGCCTAGACTATGTGGCGCCGCGAGATGGTGCGCGAGGCGGCACCTGGCTGGCCCTGAATCGACGCGGACTCACCGTGGTGGTGTTAAACGACTATGAATCCGGCGGCCCGCCTGCGGGACGGGTTAGCCGGGGCGGCGTGCCATTGGTTGGAATCGAAAATGAGGATACGGGGCAGGCTTTGCGTGCGATTCGAAGCTGGGTGGCTGCGGAGGGCGCGACGAATTTCGGGCCATTTTTAACCGTCGTGACGGACGCCCGTGGAGTTTGTGGTGGCATGCGCTGGACGGGATTGGAGTGGCGTGAGTGGGCGGTGGCCGGTTTCGCGACGACCTCATCCTACGCACCCAAGCCGACGCGTTTGGCGCGGGAAGCGGTGTATGCGGAAGCGATGTGTGCCGGCCCGACACGGCAACGCTTGGAGGATTTTCATTGGCGGCATGATCCGACGCGCGGGGCGGAATCCGTGCGCATGAGCCGGGCGGATGCCTGCACGCGCAGTGTATGCCATGTACAGGTGCGGGCGGGTGCCGAGCCGCGACTGATTTATCAAGGGGTAGATTGGGGCGTGTCTGATGGTCGAGGCAAGGTGACGGAGGTGGGTTGGTGAGCGTGGCAGCGGTTTTAGAGTGGGTGGGGAGTGTGGCGGACTGGGGCGGTACGCCCTGGGTGTTGCTGGCCCTGGCCTTGTCGACCTTTGCCAGTGATGATCTGGCCTGCGTGGCGGGCGGATTGCTGGTGGCGGCGGGCCGGCTTGATTTCTGGTCGGCGACTCTGGCGTGCTTTATCGGAATCGTGGTCGGAGACCTGATCTTAGTCGCGGCGGGACGGTGGCTGGGGCGCGCGGCCTTGCAGCGCTGGCCCTTGCGCGGACGAGTGTCGGCCGAGGGCTTGGCGCGGGCGGAAACGTGGTTCGCGCAACGCGGGGGGCGGGCGATTTTTATCAGTCGTTTCGTGCCCGGCACGCGTTTGCCGCTGTATCTGGCGGCGGGGGTGCTGCGCGCTCCCTGGGGGCGACTGGCGCTGTGGTTTTCGGCGGCGGTGGCGATTTGGGCTCCTTTGGTGGTGGGCCTTAGCTGGAAATTGGGCGCGGCTGTGGTGTCAGATTTGAACGATTGGGCTGAGTGGTCGGGCGGGCTCGCGCTGGCGGCCTTGCTGGCTTGGGCGGGACTGCGACTGGGGCAGAGTTTGGCAAGCTGGCGCGGGCGTCGGCTGTGGGTTTCACGACTGCGGAGGCTCACGCAATGGGAGTATTGGCCGAGCTGGGCGGTGTATCCGCCGGTGGTGGTTTACGCACTCTGGCTGGGCTGGCGGCATGGCGGGTGGACGGTCTGCACGGCGGCAAATCCGGGGATAGGCGCGGGCGGGGGACTGGTCGGGGAGTCGAAAAGCGAGATCTTGCGCGGCCTGGCGGGTGCGGGAGACCGGGTGGCGACATGGACGCTGATCGAGCCCGGTCCGGTGACGGCGAGGGTGGCTGCGGTGGAGGCGTTTCAGGCCGGATTGCCGAATGCTTGGCCGGTGGTTTTGAAACCGGATATTGGCGAGCGCGGTCAAGGCGTGGTCATAGCCCGGAGCAGCTCGGAAGTCGTCGAGAAGCTGACCAAGGATCCGGTGCGGCTTATTGCGCAGGCCTATGTGGCGGGGGTGGAGTTTGGTTTGTTTTACGCGCGGCATCCGGCGGCGAAGCAGGGGGAGTTATTCGCGATCACGGACAAACGGGTCCTGCGTGTGGCGGGTGATGGGCGGCGAAGCTTGGAGGAGTTGATCCTGGGCGACGAGCGGGCGGTGGGAATGGCGAAGTTTTTTCTGGATACCTATAAAGCTCGCGCGGATGAGATTCCGGCGGCGGGAGCATCAGTGCTTTTGGCCGAGCTGGGCACTCATTGCCGCGGGGCCTTGTTTTTGGACGGGGAGCAGTGGCGCACGCCCGAACTGGAGGCGGCGGTCGAGGCGGTAAGTGCGACTTTTACGGGGTTTCACTTCGGTCGTTACGATGTGCGCACGGAATCGGCGGAGGCTTTGCAACGCGGTGAGTTTACCGTGATAGAGCTGAATGGGCTGAGCTCCGAGGCGACGAGTATTTACGATCCCAAGCATTCGGTTTGGTTTGGATGGAGGACCTTATGCCGGCAGTGGCGGCTGGCTTTTGAGATCGGAGCGGCCAATCGGGCCCGGGGTGCCCGGGTGTGGACACTGTCTGAAGTGCGCGCACTGTTGGACGCTTCCGGAAGCCGCTAGATTTCCGGGGGCCACCCGAGGTGGGTTGGTTTTGGGAGCATTACGTGGGCTCTGTATTGAACTACGGGCTTGGGATGGGATGCATGCAGGATCCGCAAGGCGCTGGCGGGCGAGTGCATTGCCCTTGAATTGCGGACACAGAAAATAGGTATCGCGTTATTTTTTAAGCATTTATAATATTCTGGTTCAGCCAGACCACATGAACTTTTCCACCCTTCTACGCACCTGACCATGAGAGACGATTATCTACAAAACGCCCGTCGGGTGATTACGGATCCGAATATCTTGGTGAACGTGGTTTCGCGCCGCGTGAAGCAATTGCGAGCCGGCGCGCGCCCCTTGGTGGTTTCGCTCGAAAAACTCGCGCCTGAGGACGTCGCTTTACGCGAAATCATCGAGGGTAAGATCAGCTATCGACTGCCTACGCCGGAAGAGCTGGTCCAGCGCTAAGGCAGGGGCGCCCTGCCCATTTTCATAAAAGGCGGAAAGGGAGGGATTGATTCGCTTCGCTCAGGGTCTTACCCCGGCGCTGATGCGCGCCCTTATGCCTCCCTCAAAGGCTGCGCCTTATATTTCGACTGCGTCGAAAGGCCATTCGCGATGCGAATGGCGGAAAGGGAGGGATTCGAACCCCCGGTGAGCTTGCACCCACGCCAGTTTTCAAGACTGGAGCCATAAACCACTCGGCCACCTTTCCAAAATTTGCTGCGGTTGCGAATCTGGGTTCGGCAACCGCGTCGGGTCAACTCTGTTGCAGTCCGAGTTCTTCCACCCGCTTACGAAGTGTCGCACGCGTCATTCCCAGCCGCTCCGCTGTGCGGGCCAGATTCCCCTCCAGTTGGCGTAGCGTGCGGATAATCATCTCACGCTCCAAGCGCTCAAGCAGGGGCTCAGGATCCTTGCTTAATTCGGTTTGCAGAAAATCCAAGGCACTGGCGACGGTGTAGGCTGCGGAAGCACCAACCTGGGTGCTATTCGCGGAGGCGGAGGCGGGTTCCGCCGCCAACGAGCCCGGCGCGGGTAACACCGAAACCGCTGCGATGGGTGGCGTGGAGCCGCCGCTTAGGGGCTGCGCGGAAAACTGGCCCGAGCCCACGCTGGCCAGAACTTCGGCCGGAATGTCTTTAACTAAAATGGCGTCGCCCTGGGCGATTACCGCGCTGCGATAAACCAAGTTCTCCAATTCGCGCACGTTGCCCGGCCAGTCATAGCGCGCCAGCACGGCCAACGCCTCGGGCGAGACTTTTGCGACTCGCGCCTTTTTTTGTTTAACGAGATTCTGCAGACAGAAATCCACGATCTGGGGGATGTCGTCGCGGCGTTCGCGGAGGGGGGGCATTTTGATGCGCACCACGTTGAGCCGGTAATAAAGGTCTTCGCGGAAGGTTTTGGCCTTCACCATGGCTTCGAGGTCCTTGTTGGTCGCTGCTATGATGCGCACATCCACCTTGATCGTATCGGTGCCGCCCACACGTTGAATATCACCCTGCTGCAGCACCCGCAGTATCTTGGTTTGGGTGGCCAACGCCATGTCGCCGATCTCATCGAGGAAAATGGTGCCACGATCGCAGAGTTCGAATTTCCCGATGCGCTGGTTGGTGGCGCCGGTGAACGAGCCTTTTTCGTGACCGAAGAGTTCGCTTTCGATTAAGTTATCGGGAATGGCGGCGCAGTTGACGGCGATAAAGTTACCCTTGGCCCGGTGCGAATGTTTCCAGATTGAGCGCGCCACCAATTCCTTGCCGGTGCCGCTCTCGCCGGTGATCATCACCGTCACATCGCTGGCCGTAACTTGCCCGATGACCTTGAAGACCTCCTGCATCACGGGGGAAGCGCCCACGATACCCTCGCGGTAGTCGTCGGCGTTGATGGTCGGCTTGTAATTGCCCGCCGAGCGCATGTCGGCGTGGGCCTGAAGGGCGTTTTCCGCCAGCGTGAGCACCTTCGCGGGATCGAAGGGCTTCATGATGTAGTCAAAAGCACCATACTTCATCGCCTCGATCGCAGTCTGGGCGGTGCCGAAGGCGGTCATGAGGATGACTAACTGCTTGGGGTTGGCCGCACGGATGTGTTGCAAGGCTTCCAGGCCGCTCATGCCCCCCATGCGCACATCGAGAAAAATCAAATCCGGCACCGGACCTTTCTTCACGGCCGCGACCCCGGCTTCACCGCTGCCAGCCTCCATCACTTGGTATTTTTTTGATGATAAGACCCGGCCCAGGGAGTAACGGACCTCGGCGTCGTCATCGATTACCAGAATAGTAGGAGCTTTGAGTTCGGACATAAGTTATGAACAACACATTACTGGAGATTTGGTCAACGAGGCGAAAGGACTAAACGTTCATTTAAACTAGCGGTCGAGTTGGCATTATCCGCCCCCTTGCTTTGGCTTCGTCCATGACACACCAAACCGCTCCTGCACTCGCCGTTTGCTCGGTTAGTAAAAGCTACGGGACTCGTCGTGTGCTCGACGCCGTTTCATTCGCCGTCTCCGCTGGTGAACGCGTCGCCCTGACCGGCCCCTCGGGTAGCGGCAAGACCACCTTGCTGAACTGCCTTGGCGGGGTGGACCGGCCTGACACGGGTGAAATTCTTTTGTTGGGCGAACGCATGGATCAGCTCTCGGCCGATGCCCTGAATGGTCTGCGTCGCGAGCGGGTGGGGACGGTCTTTCAGTTTTTTCATCTCCTGCCGACACTCTCGGCGGCGGAAAATATCGAGATACCCTTGCAACTGGTTTCCGTTCCCGCCGAGGAGCGTCGGACCCGGGTAAATGCGATTCTGGCCCGCATCGGCTTAACCGCTCGCGCCCAGGCATTGCCCTCCCAGCTCTCCGGCGGGGAACAACAGCGCGTGGCCATCGCCCGGGCACTCGTGCACCGCCCGGCCCTGCTGCTGGCCGACGAACCCACCGGCAACCTCGATTCCGCCAACGGTGCCAACATCCTCGGGCTGCTCCGCGAGCTCACGGATGAGACGCGCACGGCGCTTGTTTTGGTCACGCACAGCGAAGAGGCCGCCGCGATTTGTCACCGCCGGGTGCGTCTGCGCGACGGTCGCGTGGTGGAGTAAACCCGGCCTCGCGTTAGCAGTCCGTCACCACCCTCCGACCCAACACCGTTTTCGTTCATGTTCTCCCTCCTTTTGCGCCGTTTCAGTCTGCGCCATGCCCGTCTTGCACCGGGACAGACGGCCCTGCTCGTGCTTATCCTCGCCTTGGGGGTGGCGGTTTTTACGGCCGTGCGACTCGCGAATCGTGCCGCCGTGTCTTCGTTCACCCACTTTACGGATACGCTTACCGGTCAATCCGACTGGATCGTGCAGGCGCCGGCCGGTTCCCTGCCCGAAAGCGTGTTACCCGAGTTGCGGACTGCTTTGGCGGATTTGGCCGTGCAAATTCACCCGGTGGTCGAAAGCACCGCCTCCGAGCCAGCGGACCCCGATGCTCCGGCGGAAAAACGGTTTGGACGCCCCACCTACACCTTGCTCGGGGTCGATTTGGTCGCCATCGCCAATCTCCCGGCGCAAGCGGACGCAACGACCCCTATTTTTCGGGCGGGAGAAAACCGCGAGTTCTTCGATCTTTTCTCAAGCGAACCTCAGGTCTGGATAAGCCCGGCCAACGCCTCTCCTGCGGCCGAGCACCTCGACTTGGTGATCAACGATCGTCGTGTGAAGCTGCACGTGGCTGGCACCATTCCCAGTGTGCGCGACGGTCCGGTTGCCCCGGCAAACCTGCTCGTTCTGGACTTGCCTGCCTTGCAGCGTCTGGTGGGGCGCGAAGGCAGGCTAAACCGGGTGGAGTTCGTTTTAGAAAAAGGCCCATCGCTCGAACAACGCCGCCGCCTTTTGGGTGAAAAACTCACACAACTGGGCTCCGCCCCCAACGCCGACACGGTTCGCTGGCTCGTATCCACTCCCGGCGCGAGACGCGAGACCGCGACCACCATGACGGAGGCGTTTCGCCTCAATCTCACCGTGCTGTCTTTGATCGCGTTGCTGGTCGGGCTCTATCTGGTCTTTCAGGCCTTGGATGGCGCGGTGGTCAGGCGGCGGGCGGAAATCGCCATCTTACGCTCGCTGGGGGTCGATGCGCGGATCATCCAGCGGGCCTGGCTGGCCGAGGCGGCTTGTCTCGGACTGGCGGGTGGCGGGCTCGGCTTGCTTTTGGGTTGGGCGGGAGCGCAGGTTGCGGTGCGCGCCGTCGGGCAAACCGTCAACGCGCTATACTACGCAACGAGTGTGCAAGCGGCGCAGTTGGAATGGCCGGAAGCCGTGATCAGTTTAACCGCCGGGGTGTTCGCCAGCTTGCTGGCCGGCTGGGCACCCGCGCGGGCGGCGGCGGCCACTCCTCCCGCACAAGTGTTGGTGAGGGGGGCGCCCGGAGCCAGCGGCGCGGCTTGGCTGCGGAGCTGGCCGCTGGCCTTGGGCGCGCTCGGGCTGGGTGTCACGCTGGTGTCACTACCGCCTCTGGCGCTGGGCGGCGGCACGAGGTTTCCCTTGGCCGGGCATTTGGCGGCTTTTTGCGGCATCCTGGGGGGAGGCGTTTTGGCTGCTTTGACCATTCCCATCATGGGTAAAGTGCTGGGGCCCCTGGCGCACCGGTCCGCAGCCTGGCGTGTGGCCTTGGGGCATCTGCGCAGGCCCACGGGACGACATCGTCTCGCCGCCGCCGCCTTGGTTTGCGCCATCGGCATGGCGGCAGGCATGGCCATCCTCGTCGCCAGTTTCGAGCTCTCGGTACGCACTTGGGTGCAGACCGCGTTGCAGGCCGATCTCTACCTCTCCAGCTCGGGCGCGCAATCGGCGACGTCGGATAATAAACTGGCACCGGCCACATGGCGGGCCTTGTCCTCGCATCCCGCCGTGGCGCGGTCCTCCGTCTTTTCCGCTTACCCGCTTACGCTCGACGGCAAACCCACCACGCTGGGCGGTGGCGACCTCGCCGATCAGGCTGGTCGCGGCGGTTTTCTCTGGGTGAGTCCGCCGCCGCCCGCCGCCGCGCTGGACCGAACGCAAAACGCCGGCTCCGCCTTGGTCAGCGAGAGTTTCGCGGAACGGTTTTCCGTACGAAAGGGCGGGATTGTTAACGTGCCGACTCCGGCCGGGATTAAGCGGTTAACCGTGGCGGCGGTCTTTGCCGACTATGGCAATGAACGCGGCACTGTGCTGGTGGATCGCGCCCATACGGTGGCCTGGTTTGCCGACGACCATGCCAGCAGTGTCGCCCTCGATCTCTTGCCCGGCGCGACGGCCGAAACAGTGCGCGCCGATCTGCTCACGGCCCATCCGGGCTTGGCCATCTATACCAACGCCACCTTGCGGGCGGAGGTGCTGCGGATTTTTCGCCAGACTTTTTCAATCACCTATGCGCTTCAAGTCATCGGACTGGTCGTCGCCGTGGGCGGGCTGGCCTTGAGTCTGGCAAGCGTGTTGCTCGACCGGCGCGATGAACTCACGACGCTGCGTGCCTTGGGGTTTCGTCGCTCGGAGATCGCCCAGGCCACCGCGTTGGAAGGCGGCGGTCTGGCGGTCTGCGCGACTGCCGGTGGCCTCGCGCTCAGCCTCGCGCTCGGCTGGTTGCTTATCTACGTGATCAACAAACAAAGCTTCGGCTGGACGCTCGCATTTTCCATCCCCTTTGAACAACTGGCGGCGCTGGCCTTTCTGGTCGTTGGCACCGGAATTGGCGTCAGTTACTTGATCGGGCTTTGGGGTGCCCGACTGCCCGCCGACCGTGAAGAATGACCGCGCCTGGCGACGCGGAATTACCAAAGCCCAATGATCAATGTCCAATGAACTTTTCACCATGAGCCGACGCACCCTGTTCCTCGTCCTCTTCGCGCTCGTTGCGTTTTCTCGCGGCCAATCGGCGGAGATTCCCGCCACCACCGCCGACGGCTTCACCGTGCCGAGGCCTAACCCGACCTTTACCTTTCCGCGCGACCACGGCTCCCATCCTGATTTCAAAATCGAATGGTGGTATCTGACGGGCCATCTTTACACCGCCGAAGCCCAACCGCGCCGCTTCGGCTTTCAGGCCACTTTTTTCCGCTCCGCCTCGCCGCTCGAAACGGCCGCCCGACCTGCGCCCGCCGCGTTTGGGCATGACCAAATTTACCTCGCCCACATGGCCTTGATCGATGTCGGCACGGGGCGTTTTCTGCACCAGGAGCGGCTCAACCGCGCGGGGTGGGATGCCGCCGCCGACACCACCACCCTGGCGGTGCGCAACGGTGATTGGTCGCTGCGCTTTATTCAGCCAGGTAGTGAGGTCA
>JAIXRU010000019.1 GCA_027485045.1 Opitutaceae bacterium
AGCTGGCCGCGCCAGCCGTTGTAGCCGTTGCTGGTGTCGCCGATGGCGAGCAGGCGCGACACGCGACCGCCGGCGCCGGTGTTCCATTGGGTGAAGGTCGTGCCGCCATTCAGGTAAACGCGGGAGCGCCAGGTGGCTCCGTCGAGATAGTTCACGAGGGTGACGAGGTGCCACTGGCCGTTGTTGAGCGCGGCGGGGGCGGCGAGGCTGCCGCTCCAGTTGTTGCCAGCGACGCCTTGCATGCGGTCCACGGGGTTCACGGTCCAGAGGCGGTATTGCACGTTCCAGTTTTCGTCGGCGAAGCCGTTTTTGCTGATTACCGTGGTGTAGCCGTTGGTCGAGGTGGTGCGGACCCAGACGGAAACGGTGAAGGCCTGCGCAAGGGGATCGAAGTTCAGATCTTCTTGGTTGGCGGGGAAGAAGGGGGCGAGGTTGGCGGCGAGGTTGGCCGAGCCGTAGGCGCCGCCGAAACGGCCGTCGGGGACCCAGGTGGCCTGGCCGTTGATGGGGAAGCCGGCGGGGATGTTGGGCACGTCGGTGGCGTGGTTGTTGCCCGCCGTGGCGGAGTCCCAGACGCGGGCGCCGGAGCCTTCGTCGAAGGTGTAGTGAAGGACGAGGTCGGGGTCGGTGGAGAAACCGCCGCGCGGGCGGACGTCGAGGGCGAGGGCGCGGGTGGCGAAGCCGGAGGTGTCGGTGACGCGGAAGGTCAGGGTGGCTCGGGCGGGCGAGAGGGGCGTGCCGGTGAGCTGACCGTCGGTGGTGAGGGCGAGGCCGGGCGGGAGGGTGGAGGCGACGAGCGTCCAGGCGCGGGTGTCGATGCCGCCGAGGGCGGAGAGGGTGAATTGGTAGGGCCGGCCGACGGTGGCGCGGGGGAGCGCGGCGGTGGTGACGGCGAGGGCGGGGTTGATCGTGATCTGGGCGGGGGAGGAGACGGCCTGGCCGGTGGCGTTGGTCACGGTGACGGTGTAGGCGCCGGCGTCGGCGAGGGTGGCGGCGGGCAGCTCGAAGACGGGCGAGTTGGGACCGACCGGGGTGGAGTCGCGACGCCATTGGTAGGTGAAGGGGCCGGTGCCGCCGACCACGACGTGGAGGGCGAGGGGGTTGCCGAGGGCGAGGGTGCGGGTGGCGGGAGGGGTGACGATGGAGGGGGCGGTGGCGGCGGGGGGAGAGGGGGCGGCGAGGGGGGTGCCGGAGTCGTCGCGGGCGTCGAGGGAGAGGAGGTAGGCGGTGAGGTCGTCGCGCTGGTTGCTCGGGAGGGCGAGCACGCGGCGGTGGGGGTGGGCGGCGGCGAGGTCGTCGGCATTGGCGACGAGCAGGGCGTTTACCGACAGGTCGATGGAGCCGCGGAGGATCTCGATGGTGTTGGTCGCGCCGGGGTTGAGCGGGGTCTCGACGACGACCCAGCGCCAGCCGGAGGTCATCCAGCCGGTGTCGGGAAGCTGGCGGAGGACGGTGAGGGTTTGTTGCACGCCGTTGACGCGGAGGAGGGCGGTGCCGCCGTTGTATTGGCAGACGTAGCGGAGGGCGAGGCGGGCGGTGCCGCCGGCCAGGCCGCCGTCGATGCCGGTGAAGCGGAGGCCGCCTCCCGCGCCGAGTCCGGCCATGCCGCCGCCGAGGGGGCCGCGCAGGAAGCCGCCGCCGCCTTGGACGGGAGTGTCGAGGTAGAGTCCGACGGCGGCTGGGGTGATCGTCTCTACGCCGGGGGCGAGCACGGCGGAGGGCGTGGTGCCGGGGCCGGGCACGACGGGGAGGCGGAGGGCGCCGCCGGCGTAAGCGAAGACGTCGGCGAGGGTGGCGACCTCGCCGTGGTGGAGGTAGGTGCGGGTGGCGTGCAGACCGTGCAAGGTGGGGGTGTCGATGCCTTCGAGCGGGCCGCCGAGGCGCATGCCGGAGAGGGCGGAGAGGGTGCCGGTATCGTGGAGGTTGGCGGTGGAGATGGGGCCGAGGGTGCTGTCGGTGAGGCCGGGGCCGGAGTGGCAGGTGGTGCAGGACTGGGCGGTGAACACCTCGCGGCCGCGCAGGGCGGCGGCGGAGCGGGTGCCGTCGGGCTGGCGGGCGGGGCTGCGGGGCACGTGGTCGGGGCCGAGGGAGGCGACGTAGGCGGCGAGGGCGTCGAGCTCGGGGCTGAGGCCGGTCTTGCCGCTGGCGGGACTGGGGTGGAGGCGGGCGAAGTCGGCGGGGGCGAGGGGCAGGAAACCGGTGCCGCCGAAGGGCCCGCGCATGTCGTGCTCGAAGTCCTGGATCTCGTCGAAATTCGCGGACCAGTGGACGCGGCCGTGGGCGAGGCCGGAGCGGCCGCGCAGATCGGTGGTGCGGCGCAGGCCCTCGCCGCGGCCGGTGAAATCCCAGGCGCGGCCGTCGTGGCCGCCGTCCACGTGGCAGGAGGCGCAACTGATGTAGCTGTCGGCCGACATGCGGGGGTCGGCGGCGTTGTAGAAGATTTGTTTGCCAAGGAGGACGGCGGGGGCGAGCGGCTCGGCGGCCACGGTGGCGGTGGTGGCGAGGAGCGGCAGGGTGGTGCGGTTTTCGAGCAGGAGGGGGGCGGCATCGCGCACGGTGACGGAGCGGTCCATGAAGTTTTGCACAAAGAGGCGGTTGGCTACCGGGTCGATGAGCAGGCCCTGGGGGGCGAGGCCGGAGCCGAGTTCGAGGGTGACGACGGCGGGGGAGGTGATGGCGGCTCCGGCGCTGTTGACGGCGTCGGGCGCGGGGGCGAGGCCGAGCATATCGAGGCCCTTGACCTGGTTGTTGCCCTGGAGGGCGACGAGCAGGGTGTCGCCGAGGGGGGTGAAGGCGAGGGCGGAGGGGCTTTCGGAATTGTCGAAATCGCGGCGGCTGTCGGCGAGTTCGGTGTTGGTGGCGAGGTTGAGGAAAGATACTACGGCGCGCACGGTGGTCTCGTGGGTGAGGTCGCGGTTGCCGAGGAGGAGGCCGCGGTCGATGTTGTCCTGTTTCGAGGCGATGGCGGCGCGGGTTCCGTCGGGGGAGAGGGCGATGCTGGCGAGGTAGTTGGGCGTGCCGGCGGCGCGGTCGCCGCCGTCGGTGGTGATGGCGGAGGCGAGGGTGAAGACGCGCACGGGGTTGAGCGCGGGGGTGGTGCCGGCGAATTCGCCGACCCAGCCTTCGCGGTCGGGCGAGATGAAGCGGGTGACGAGCACGCGGGCGCCGTCGGCGGAGATGGCGAGGGCGCGCGGGGTGGGGAAGCCGGTGGCGCGAATGGCGGGCGCGGCGGCGGGCGCGGCGGCGGAGTAACGGTGGAGTTGGCCGGAGCCGTAGAGCGTGACGTAGAGCGACTGGCCGTCGGGCGAGGGGGCGACGCCGAAGGGGGCGGAGCCGAAGGGGAGGGCGAGGGTGTGGGCGACGGAGCCGTCGGGGTTGAATACGCGGAGCTGGTCGCTGCGGTGGCAGGTGACCCAGTAGCGGCCGAGGGCATCGCGGGCGATGGAGCGGGGGTTGGAGCCGGGGCCGGTGGAGTGTTCGGCGAGTTTTTCCCCGGTGGCGGCGTCGAGCACGGCGACGGAGTCGGCGTCGGGGTTGACGACCCAGACACGGCGGCCGGCGGGATCGTCGCCGACGGCGAGGGGGGAACTCTGGGTGGGGCGGGGTCCGGCGGCGGGCGTGGGGAGGACGAGGAGGTTGAGCGAGCGGGTGACGATGGCGCCGTCGGCGTCGCGGACTTGGACGAGCACGCGGGGGCGGCCGGCGTCGGGGTAGGTGGTCTGGGCGGAGGGCGAGGCGGACCAGGCGGACCAGGTGCCGGCGAAGTTGAAACGGTATTCGAGGGCGGTGGCTCCGGTGGCGGCGGCGGTGACGGTGACGGGAGCGCCGGGGGCGGGTTGGTAGGTGTCGGCGGTGAGGCCGGTGAAGGCGGGCGGCGGGGCGGCGTTGAGGGCGGCACCGGTGGAGAAGCGGAACGAGTAGGGCTCGATGAGGTTGCCGGCGGCGTCGAGGAAACCGGTGTCGTCGGCGGGGTTGGCGGGGGTGCCGGCGTCGTCGGCGACGAAGTCGACCTGGTAGGTGGTATCGGCGGCGAGGCCGGTGGTGGGCGTGAAGGTGAGCACACCGGAGAAGTCGTGGATCAGGAAACCGGATACGGAAGCGCCGAGGGTGCCGCCGGGGAGGACGGGGCGGACGAGGAAATCGATGCCGTTGCGCGGGCCGCCGGAGCGGCCGTGTTCGTGGAGGAGGAAGCTGAGCGGCGCGTGGCGTGGGTAGCCGGAGCGGTTGGCCTGGGGGATGTGGTAGCTGACGCGGGGGCGGGTGGTGTCGGGGGCCTGTTGGTGGACCCAGACGCCGAAGCCTTGGGAGGTGCCGGGGATGGGGTAGCCTCCGGTGAGCCAGAGGTTGCCAAGGGGGAGCGACATCTGGGAGGTGTTGACGCCGATGGTCGGGGCGGGTGCGCCGGAGGGCACGGGCGGGGCGTATTCGTTGAGGGTGAGGGTGATGGGGGCGGGGTCGCCGGCGAGGAAGCGGGTCATGTCCACCTTGCGGTTGTGGATGAAACCGAACTGGTCCTGGAAGGTCGGATACGAGGCGTTGGAAAAGCCGGGCACGGTGAGGCTGGCGACGAGCGGTATGGCATCGTCGCCGCCGGGGGTGGCGGCGGCGGTGATGTCGGCGGCCATGAGCACATCGGTGGTGGAGCCGACGACGTAGAGGCCGGAGCCGTCGCTGAAGAGGGTGGGCCAGTAGGCGGAGAAGCCCTCGTTGAGCGAGGCGACGAAGAGCGGGGTGACGGAGCGGGTGGCGGGGTCGTCGAAGTTGTTGAACTGCATCCGGTAGATGACCACGCCATCGCGTCCGGCGCCGCCGCTGCGGGCGTAGATGAGCAGGTCGCCGAAGATCATGGGGTGCCAGTCGCCGCCGCCGAAGGGGCCGACGTGATCGAAGGCGGCGAGGGGGCGGAAGGCGACCATGCCGTTGGGCTGGAGGTAGGGTTGGCGGAGGGTGAAGGTGTTGTCGGGCGAGCCGTACCAGGGGAAGGACGCGTCCCACGGGCCGGCCTGGCTGGAGCGGCTGTAGCCCACGGGCATCTGGGCGAGGGAGGGCAGGCCGTTGTAGCCGCCGAGCTCGACCGGGCCGCCGAAGGATTGAACGCGGAGCGGGTCGAGCAGGAGGATGTTGCCTACTCGGGCGGAGCCGTGGGCGCCCCAGCCGTAGTTGCCCTGATACCAGCGGTTGTTCGGGTAGGTGAGGTTAAAATCGGACGGGTGGCGGCGGACGGGGGCGGCGGGGTTGGCGATGTCGTAGACCCGCATGATCAGGTCGGAGCCCGGGGCGGAGCCGGGGGACTCGGCGCCGACGATGATCCAGCCGTTGAGGTAGTTGATCGAGGTGGTGCGACCCATGTTGCTGGAGTCGTTTGACTGGGGGTGGCTCAGCAGGGTGCCGGGGGCTTCGGGGCGGGCGAGGTTGAGGAAGCCGGAGGTGGTGACCTGGGCGCGGGCGAGAGCGGCGAGCAGGAGCAAGGCCGAAAGCAGGCGGATAAAGCGGGGCATGGCGGGGAGGGGCATGGCGCTGGACTGATTTTAAGTTGGAAGGGAAAAGGGAAAGCGCGAGCGAAGGAGTTCAAAAAAACCGTAAATTCAGGCCCGGTGAGAACGGCGGGAGCCGGCGAAAAACAGGGCGATCAGGGCGGCGGCGGTGGCGAAGCGGGCGGGTTCGGGAATGGGAGCGGGAGTGAGCACGGTGAGGAAGTTGGGGCCGGAGAGCAGGCCGCCGCCGGGGGCGAAGGCGGCGAGGGCGGAGCCGTCGGGCAGACTGGTGCGCGAGATGGAACCGGCACCGTAGCTGGCGGTGAGGAGGGTTCCGGTGAGGGGGTCGAGGGC
>JAIXRU010000101.1 GCA_027485045.1 Opitutaceae bacterium
CTCATTTGCCAAGTATTACGTGCGTGCCGCGATAAGTCCTCGATAAAAAAATTGGGGCCAAGCCACTACCGAACACGAATGGGTGAGGCCAGTATTCCCCGGTAAAAGATGCGAGCGTGTCGATTTGACAGTCTCAGGCGGGGAAAGACAGCGTTCGCCCCGTGCCTGCAGGATTTAGTTTCGAGCATTCAACAGCGGGTGCCACCCTGGCGGTGGTGGTGGGCCGGCTCAGTGCCGCGACCCTGGGGACCCTGCGCGCCTACAAGGCGGTGCTCTGGTTGGTCGATTCTGCCGGGCGTGCCTCCTGGCCCACCGGCCTGCCAACACCGGCGACCATCGTTGATTTACCCGTCGCCGACCAAACCACGATCAGCGAAGCGCTCGATCACTTTGTGCGCCGCGACCCACGCTGCCTGCCGACTGTTTTGGTCACGCAGGCGGCGGCCGTCGATCCGGCGTGCCCCGATGTGTTGGGGCAAATCAACAGTGCCTTGCGTAGTATTCGCACCGCCCGGGTAACGCGCCAATTGGATGGGTTTCCGTGGCAAAAACACCTTTTAACTAACCTCGAAAACTATGTCCGGCACCGTTTGCCCGCCACTTGGGCGGGCGCTCTGGCGGGCTGTCCGGCAGTGATCTGCGCCGCAGGGCCTTCGCTGGATGTCACCGCCCCCCTGCTGAAGAATTCAGCACACCGCGCGGTTATCTTCTCCGCCGACTCGGCTCTAGGAGCTTTGGCCAGGCAAGGCGTGGCGGCGGATTTCGCGGTAACCGTCGATGTATCCAAAGTGCCGGATAAATGCCTCGCCGGTGTCACGGATGCGCCGCGCTGGCTGGCGATGGCCAATCTGAGTCCTCCGGTCTGGTCCCAAACCGCCGTGAAGGACGGGCGTTTTTTTTGTTCCAGCCGGCAGGTGACGGTCGATTGGCTGGCCGGCTTGGGCGTGGTGCCGACCGCGGTTCCGGTAGGCGATAACTGTGGGGCGACGGCGCTGGCGCTGGCGCGCTTCCTGGGTTGCTCACCGATTTACCTCTTCGGCATGGATCAAGCGCTCGATGAGCATAATCAACAGCGCAGGCATCATCAGGCGGTGAGCGCGGAACTGTATTCGCAATCCGGATTTAAGGCGGACATTCAGCATCCGCGCGTACCGGGTAACTATGCGCCTACCGTGCCGACGCATATCGAGGCGGATTGGCAGTCCTTGAACGACACCCTCGTCAAATGGCCGCAGGGACTGGTGTACAACGTCATTGATCGCGGCGCGCGCCTGACCAACACGACCCTGGTCGCGCCCGCCGACTGGGTGCTACCGGAAGGTGGCGGCACCAAAGCCGACCGCCTCGCTTCCCTGCGCCTGACCGAACTTGAGACCGCGCAAGTTGAGCCCGTTCTCGCACGTGTTCGCAAGGTGGCGTCGGCACGTCTTTGCGACGTGGAACGTGTGGCGGCAGAAGTCGGAAAGGCGGGTCCGGCCCACGCCCAGCAGGCTTTTCGTGAACTGCTTAAAGACGACGATTTCGCCCGCCTCATGGGCGCGTTTTCCCTTAAGCTCATGCCCCATTTGTTTCCGCCTGTTACGGGGGACAATGCCTTTTGGCAGACCATGGCGGCGGAGTGCCTTGAGTTAACCCGTCTAGCCGCCGACAAGCCACCCGACGCAGGCGCTGCCGAGCATTAAACCCAAATAGCAGACAGGCAGACTCAGTCCTCGCGTTTTTCCTTCCGCCGCCGCCCGCGCCCGCCACACTGGCCGTTTCCGCATGCTGCGCTTCCTGCTCCCGCCCAATCTTCCCGCCGCCGCCATTCGCGACGCCATTCCGGTCAAAATCGAGTTCGACCCCTCCACGCCGCCGCCGCCCGCGCAGCTACCCGCCCTCGCCCTCCTTTCTCGCATTTGCGGAGGGGCCCCCACTCTGCCGCCCTTCGTTCAGCTCACGCGCTCACAGCTCCGCGAGCTCGTCACCGCGCTCTCCGGCCAACCGGTGTTTGCCGCCATCGCCGAGCCCGCCAAAACGCTGCTCTGGCTCGGCCCGCGTCTGCGTGGCGTGAGTGAGCACTTAACCGCCGCGACCCCGCTCCCCACCACACCGCCCCCGACCGCCGCCTCCGCCGGCCCTCGCTCCCTCTCGATGCGCACCCCGCGCATCGTGCCCCAAGACGAGCCGCTCACTCCGATGCTGGTCGATGGCAGCGAACATTTCCTCGCCATCACCCTGCCCTCTCGCGAGGCCCCAGCCTACGCGGCCGCCCGTGAGTTGCTCTCCGCCCAAGGCTTCGCCCTCGATCCGTCCTCCAAAAAGTGGTGGCTGCGTGACCGCCACAAGGTACTCAACTTCCTCGCCCAACACGGCGACACCCTGCGTTCTCGTTTCCACGCCGACTTCACCCCAAACTACGACAAAAACGCCGCCTCCCTCGCAAACGCCCAAGTCGAGACCAAGGTCACCGACGCCGGCGACGGCGAATTCTCCGTCACCGTCGGCCTCGCCGCCGGCAAGGTGACTGAGGAAGAACTGCGCAATGCCCTTGCCGCCGGACGTCGCTTCGTAGAGGACGGCAAAAAAATCTATCTGCTTCCCCCCGACCAGTTGGAGCGACTCGCCAAGGCCCAGGCTGCGCTCGCCGGCGGCACCGCCGCGCCGGTGGTTGCCCGCAAGGTCCAGCGGGTCTCCGCCGCCCGCATTCCGGAGCTTCAGGAAATGCTCGACGAGCTTTCGCCCGACTACCAGCCCCCCGCCGCCTGGCGACGCCGCGCCGAGGCCTTGCGCGACCTCGAAAAACTCGAACCCGCGCCGCTACCGCCCACGTTTGCCGCGACCCTTCGGCCCTACCAACACATCGGCCTGGCCTGGCTCTGGCACCTCCACCGTCACGACCTTGGCGGCATCCTTGCCGACGAGATGGGCTTGGGCAAAACCGCCCAGGCCATCGCCCTGCTCTCCGCCATCGCCCACGCCGCACCGGAGAAAAAACGCCTGCCCTCTCTGGTCGTATGTCCCGCTTCGCTGGTCGAAAACTGGCGGCGCGAGGCCGCGCGTTTCGCCCCCGCCCTGCGCGTCTTTGTGCACCACGGCAGCAACCGTCTGCCGTCCGCCGCCGCCGCCGGCGACTACGATATGTTTATCACGTCCTACGGCACCCTCGGTCGCGACTCCGAGTTGTTTTCCGAGATCGACCTCGCCACCCTCATCGCCGACGAAGCCCAGCACGCCAAAAACCGTCGCTCGCTCAATGCCCGCGCCTTGCGCGCCCTGCACGCCCGCAGCCGCCTGCTCCTCACCGGCACCCCGGTGGAAAACTCCCTCGAAGACCTGCGCACGCTCTTTGAAATCGTTCTACCCGGCTACGTGGACGCGAAGCTGCCCGCCGCCGCCGGTTCCGGGGTCAAGACCACCGACCGCGACTGGCAGGACGAACGCCTGCGCCGCCAGACCGCGCCCTACATCCTGCGCCGCACCAAATCCGCCGTCGCCACCGAGCTCCCGCCCAAGATCGAGCAGGTTATCCACTGCACCCCCACCAGCGAGCAACTCGCACTCTACAACGAATACCAGCGCAAGTCCGAGGATCAGCTCAACGCCCTCGCCGCCGACGGCGCCTCGGAAAACTCCCAGCGCATGGCCACCCTCACCCAGCTCCTCCGCCTGCGCCAGATCTGCTGCGATCCCCGCCTGGTCGAGCAAATGGCCGAGGCCTCGTCTTCCTCGAAACTCGAAGCCTTCCGCGAACTGCTCGCCGAGGCGGTGGACGACGGCCACCGCCTGCTCGTCTTCTCCCAGTTCACCAGCCTGCTCGGCCTGCTTCGCGACGAATTGGACAAACAGGAACTCACCTACTGCTACCTCGACGGCTCCACCCCGCAGAAACAACGTCAGGTCGAAGTGGACCGCTACAACAACTCACCCGACATCCCGGTTTTCCTCATCTCGCTCAAAGCCGGCGGCACCGGCCTTAATCTCACCGGGGCGGACACGGTGGTGCACTTCGACCCCTGGTGGAATCCCGCCGCCGAGGCCCAAGCCACCGACCGCGCCCACCGCATCGGCCAGACCAAGGTCGTAACCAGCTACAAGCTGATCTGTTCCGGCACGGTGGAGGAAAAAGTCATGATGCTGCAGGAAGAAAAACGCCGCCTCCTGGCCGACGTTTTCGAAGCCAGCGATGCAGTAAACGCCAAGCTCACCCTCGCCGACCTGCGCAGCCTGCTGGTCAATTAGGCCGTTTCGCTTTAAAACGGGCCAGCACGAGGGCGAAAGGACGGTCGGCCCTGAAGGTCTGAGGCGGAAGTGGACCAGCGATTCATGCCGCCCGAGGGGCAACGCTGGCCCAATCCCCGTTCTCCCTCGCCTGCCACTAAATTGGCACGCAGGAATACATCGCCTTTGCCCGCGACGTGGCAGCACCGTGAGGTTATGCCCAGACTTCTCGTCGTTCCGCCTGCCCCCCTTCCCGCGCCGGCTTTCGACATCACGCTCCGCGTGGGCTGCAGTCTGGCCTACGAAGTCACCGGCAGCGCCTGTGTTTTGCTCAATATTCAACCGCGAGTGCACCACCGTCACGCGGTCGTTTTCCAGGCCTTGACCCTTGGCGATCACTTGCCCGCGGAAGCCATTACCGACATCTACGGCAACTTCGTCTGGCGGGTGCAACTCGCCCCCGGAACCAACTATTTCCGGCACGACGCCATCATCGCCACCTCCTCCCAACCGGATAACCACGACCTTCCCCTCGCGACGGCCCTGTCTCCCCAGGAACTGCCGGCCGAACTTCTGCGCTACGTCCTTCCCAGTCGTTACTGTGACTCTGATAAATTAGTGGATTTCGCCTGGCAGAAATTTGGTCACGTTGAACACGGTCTGCCTCGGGTTAACGCCATCAGCCGCTGGATTCACGACAACATCGAATACCGCTTCTTCTCCGGACGTTCCGACCTCTCCGCCTGGGATGTATTGCAGCGCGGTTACGGCGTATGCCGCGACTTCGCTCATCTCGCCATCGCGCTAAACCGAACCTTTAACGTGCCGGCCCGCTATGTCACCGGGCACCTGCCCGACGTCGGCTTTCCGGATAAAAACAACCACATGGATTTCCACGCCTACGCCGAGGTTTACCTTGGCGGACACTGGTTCACTTGTGACGCCCGTTTCCACGTCCCGCGCATCGGCCGCATAAAAATCTCCTGCGGACAGGACGCCGTCGACGCTGCCTTCTCCACCATCTACGGCGGCGCCAACCTGAGCTATTTCCAAGTCTGGGCCTATCAGGTGGCGCGCGGCACCGTCGGCGTGGGCGACCCGCTCGATTTCAGCCTGCGGCTCGATAACCGCACGACCATCACCACCGAGCCGCCCTACGTCGTGCCTGAGCCACTGCCCGTTTCGTCTACAAAAGTGTAGGCTCAGTCGGTGGCCGCCCGGCGTTGGCCCGGAGCGCCGCCGCTTGCGTCGCGATCGCCGCGCGATCCGCCGCAGAGAGACGGGCGAGATTTTTCACCTGCAAGGCCATGCGTTGATTCGCCGCCAGCAAGCGCTCATGCCGCGAAAGGAAATCCCAATACAAGGTGGTAAACGGGCAGGCATCCGCACCGGTCGCCTTCGCCGGATCGAAACGGCAACCCGCGCAATAGTTGCTCATGCGCTGAATGTATTTGCCTGTCGCCGCATAGGGCTTCGAGGCCATGATTCCCCCGTCGCCGTATTGCGACATGCCGAGCGTATTGGGCAACTCCACCCACTC
>JAIXRU010000187.1 GCA_027485045.1 Opitutaceae bacterium
AGGCGAGGTCTTCTTTGCGGGCCATGGGCGGAAAGAGCGGGGAGCGGGGGCGGACTTAACCGCTTTAGCCGACGCGGTGCTTGCAGATGCCGGTGGCTTTCAGGGTGTCGCAACTGGCGCTGACTTGCAGGCGTTGCGAGACGGGTGTGAGGCCGAGTTTGGTCGAGACGGTGTTGCCATACCAGGACATGAAGGGGGCGCTGATTTCGAAGATTTTGTCGCAATCGACGCAGATGACCTGGGCAACCTGGGCGGAGCTGTCGGTGTTGGGCAGGTAGTATTTGAGGTTTTTGCCGATATCGACTTCGCGGAGCACGCCGCTGCCGGTGAGGTGGGGCAGGGTGCGGTAAACGGTGGCGCGGGAGACGGAGTCGTCGAGGGCGCGGGCCTGGGCGAGCAGTTCTTCGGCGGTGATGTGCTCTTTTTGGGCGAAGGCCGCGTCGAATATGGCCAGGCGCTGGTTGGTGATCCGCAGGCCGTGGGCGGCGAGGTGGGCGCGGAATTTCAGGCGGGCGTCTTCGATGGGTGCGGAACTCACGAGGCGAGTCTCATTTCTGTCTCAGGTGTGTCAATGGCGGCGAGCGTGACGCGGGCGTTTTGGTTATTTATGCTTGGTGTTTTTGGGCTTGGCGGAGGATTTGGCGACGGTTGGCGGTGCAGGTGGCTCGGACTTAGGAAGCTCGGGGGCGACGGGCTCGCTCAGGTCGTGGGACGAGTATTTGAAATTGGGCACGGGCTTTTGTTTTTTTAGAAAACGCAGGCTGGCCTTCTGGTCTTTTACGGTTGGCAGGTATTTGGCTCCCATAGTGGGAAAGAGGGGCGGGGAAAGCGGGCGAGCGGGCAATCAGAATCCCTGAGCCCTACTTGATCGGAAGGCGGAGATAGACGCAGACTTGCCGCTGGCGGGAAATGTGGCTGGTTGGTGTGCATGAATTCCGTCGCGAGTCCCGCGTTGCCGCCGGTGTCGAGTTTGCGGGTGGGTTTGGGGCTGTGCGCGGCGGTGGGCTTGCTGGGCTTGGGCCTGGGTTATGCGGCGGAGCGGGAGGCGGCGAGGGGACGGATGCGCGAGGCGCTGATTGCGGGGGGAATGGCCGCATTTTTGGTTCTAGGTTCGGCGATTATGGCCGGGGGGATGCGGCGATATGTGGGGCGGCAACAGGATTTGCATCGGCGGGCGGCGGAGTTTCCCGACGAGCCGTGGCGGTGGCGGGCGGAGTGGGTGGATCCGCGCGGGATGGCGCAGAGCGCGGGGCGTTATGCGGGGGTCGGGCTGGTGGCGGGGATAGCGCTTTGGCTGATGAGTGCGCCGGCTTTGCTGGCGTTTCAAGAGGAGTGGAGACGGGGGAACCACGGGATCGGGCTTGCGCTGATTTTTCCCGTGGTGGGAACGCTTTTCCTGGTGCAGGCGGGCTTGGCGCGCTGGAGACGGGGCAAGTATGGGGTGGCGCGTTTTTTGCCTGCGAGTTTGCCGGTATCGCTGGGCGGGGTGCTGGCGGGGGTGATCACGGTGCCTAGGCGGGTGGAGGCGTCGGGGCAGGGGCGGGTGGTGCTGGAATGTTGGTTGAGCACGGAGACGCGCAGCAGTCGTTCCAGCGCGGGGAAGCGGCGGCGGACGGAGCAAATCGAGGCGACCACGGAGCGGGTGGTCGGGGTGGATGAGTGGGCGACGGGCTTTGGCGGTTCGCGCCTGCCAATCGAGCTGCCCGTTCGGGGCGGAGCGGCGACCACGTTTTTGCCGGCTTCGCTTGAGGCGGCCGGGCGGGAATGGCGATTGCGGATCGAAGTGCCGACGGCGGGCGCGGATTTCGTGGCAGAATTTGTGGTGCCGGTTTTTGGCGTGGCGGTGGCGATGCGAAACACGCCGCCGCCCGAAGGTCGCGCGCTGGTGGCGGCCTGGCAGGCGGCGGAGGTGCGGGTGGAGGCGCAGCCGGGCGCGGTGGGCGGGGATGCCTTGGTTTTGCCGAGGGGAGCGGGTGGGGCGGCGGGGTGGGTGCCGACGGGGTATGCGGTCGTTTTTATAATCGGTACCGGGTTTGTGTGGGTGTATGGTCCGTGGTTGCTGGCCTTGGTTTTGAGTTTGGTGACGTGGTTGGTGACGTCGTGTGCGTGGGATTTTTGGAACGGGGGTGGCGAACGCGTGTGGGTGGAGACGGACGGGGTGCATGTGTTGCGAGGCGGTGTGCAGAAGGTGATTTCCCGCTACGATGTGGCTGCGGTGGAAGTGTCGCGTTCGACCAGCGTGGGCAACCGGCAGTGTTATACAGTAGTGGGGCGGCGCGAAACGGGGCGCAGCCCGAGGTTTACGCCGGTGCTGGGCTTGGTGCGAAACGAGGAAGCGGCGGCGGCGGCGGTCGCTTGGCTGGAGGAACGTTTGACGCGAGACAGCCGTTGACCGTGAAAACCGAGGTATCGCAATTTGTCCTCGGGCCTGAACGGATGGGGGCGTGAAACCGCACCACCTCCTGGCCGAGACCCGCACGCCCGACGGCGCGCGCCTGACCCTGCACGAACACGACGGCAGTTACTGCATCCGGCTGGATGGTCAGGATCTGATGCACTCGGTGACGAGCACTTCGGAGATCCTCCTCGGCGAACTGGCCGCGCCCCTGCTGAAACGCGCCGGTCCGGTGCGGGTTTTGATCGGAGGGCTCGGGCTTGGCTACACGCTTAAGGCCGTGCTGGCCACCGCCGGGCCCAAGGCCCAGGTGGAGGTCGGCGAGCTCATGCCCGAGGTCGAGCTTTGGAACCGCACCCATATGTCCGGGTTGAACGGTCACCTGCTCGACGACCCACGGGTAAAAGTCCGCCTCGGAGACGTGGTGGCCACGTTGACCAAGGCACGCCCGGCGAGCTACGACGCCATTTTACTCGATGTGGATAACGGTCCCACGCCCATGGTGGCGTCGGGCAACGTGCGCCTCTACGGGCCGCGCGGGCTGGAAATGCTGCACGCCCGCCTAGTGCCGGGCGGGCGGCTG
>JAIXRU010000334.1 GCA_027485045.1 Opitutaceae bacterium
GCCATCGCCGACAGCCCCCTCGCCTACGTCGCCCACTCCGAAAACGAACGAGAAGCCGACTTCACCAAACTGCGCGACTACCTGCTCTCCCCCGCCGTGCAAACCCGCCTCGGAGCCCTCGGCCGCCGCACCGGTCTAGTCGGCACCGAAGCCAGCTCCCCCGCCTTCCGCCCCGAATGGGGCCTCGACACCACCCGCATCCTCCAGCCCTTCCCGCTCCCGCCCGCCGAAGTCATCCGCTCCGCTCTCGGCCTCTATCAAACCACGTTTAAAAAACCCTCGCTCACCGCCTACGTGCTCGACTTCAGCGGCTCCATGCAGGGCACCGGCGAACGCCAGCTAAAAGCCGCCATGAACCTTCTCCTCGTAGAATCCGAAGCCGATAAATACCTCCTCCGCACCGGCCGCAGAGACGAAACCATCATCGTCCCCTTCGACAGCACCCCGCGCCCCATCGAACACACCTCAGGCAACGACGCCGCCTCCCTCGAAAACCTGCGCACCTACATCCTGCGCAACACCTCCGGAGGGGGCACCGACATCTACGCCGCCGCCTCCGCCGCCCTCGCCAAAATCGCCGCCACCAAAGCCCGCGAAGACTACTCCGTATCCATCATCCTCATGACCGATGGCAAAAGCGAGGGCCGCTACGAGGACCTCCTTGCCGCCTGGAAAAACACCCCCGTGCCCATCTTCACCATCATGTTTGGCGACGCCGACCCCTCCCAACTCGAACGCATTTCCAAGGCCACCCGCGCCCGCTCCTTCGACGGGCGGAAAAATCTCATCTCCGCCTTTCGCGAAGCCAAAGCCTACAACTAATCTCCCGCCCTTCCGCTCTCGTACTCGCGACACCCGCACCCTTTGCTTTTTTCGTGGTTAAAATCACGCCCCAAACCTCCTTTGCCCGCACCATGCTCGCCGCCACGGCCGCCTCGGGCACCGTCGTAGGCGCTCACCTGGCCGGACTCCCTTTGCTCCTCGCGGCCGTGGCCGGCGGAGTCGCCTACCTCGGACTTTCCCTCATCCTGCGCCCCGCCCCCGACTCCGACGCCCCCGCCCCGCTCCCCGCCGACACCCGCCTGATCCTCCGCGAAGCCTCTCTCCGCGTCGACGCCCTCGCCAGCACCGCCACCAAGCTGCCCGCCGCCCTCGCCACTCAAACCGACGACATCGTCGCCACCGCCCGCCAAATCATCGCCGAGCTCACCCAGGACCCACGCCAGCTCGAGGCCGGCCGCCGCTTCCTCACCCATTACCTCGATAGCACGCAAACCGTGCTCGCCGGTTACCGTCGCCTCAGCGAGAGCCGCTCCGGCCAACTCACCCCCGAACTGATCGAACAGATCACCACGCTCCTCGTCACCGTCGCCAAAAGCTTCCGCCAACAAAAGGAAAGCCTGCTCTCCGACGACGTCCTCCGCCTGAAAACCGAAATGCAAGTCCTGCAAAACTCTCTCCGCATGGAGGGCTGACCCCGTCCCCGCTCACCGCCTTCACCCTCCCCTTCCATGTTAAACAAAATCCTCGGCGCTTTTCTCGTCCTGCTAACCGTTCTGGGCATCTGGCTTTACACCCAAGAAAGCCGCCCCGACGCCGCCCCCTCCAACGCCCCCTCCTCATCGCCCGCTCAAAGCGTTCCGTCCTCCAACCCCGCCAGCACCCCCGTCCCCACCCGAGCCATTAACCGCATCCGCGGCTATGTCGGCGGCGAAAAAATGGGCTTTGTCCAAAACCCCCGAGTCCAAAAAATCCTCGCCGACACCTACGGCATCGAGTTCCAGGCCGACCGCCGCGGCTCCGTCGAGATGGTCACCACCGAACCCCTTGAAGGCATCGATGTGCTCTGGCCCGGCAGCCAGAGCCAATCCGAACTCTACGCCCGCTCCGGTCGCGCCCGCCTCGACGAAGAGGTTCTCTTCGTTTCTCCCATCGTCATCTACTCGTGGGATTTGGTGCAAACCGCCCTCACCGCCAAAGGCATCGTCAGTGAAGAGTCCGGCATCTACTACGTGGTCAACATGAGCAGCCTGCTCTCCGCCGTCACTAATCGCACCAAATGGGGCGACCTCGGCGTCCCCCAGCTTTTCGGCTCCATCAAAGTCGCCTTCACCGACCCTCGGCGCTCCAACAGCGGCGCCCAATACCTCGCCCTCAGCGGCACCGTCCTCTCCGGAAACGACTCCCTCGGCCTCACCGAACTCTCCACCGTCACCCCCCAGCTCCGACGCATGGTCGAGCACCTCGGCCTGCTCCAGAGCTCCAGCGGCGAGTTGTTTAACCAATACCTAAAACAGGGCGTCGGCGCCTTCCCCCTCGTCGCCGGCTACGAAAACCAAATCATCGAATTCGCCGTCGCCAACCCCGCCTTCGCCGCCCAAATCCAACAAAAACTCCGCCTCCTCTACCCCCGCCCCACCGTCTGGTCCAACCACCCGATGATCGCCCTCACCCCCGTCGGCCGCCGTCTGATCACCGCCCTGAAAGACCCGGCCATCCAAGCCATCGCCTGGAGCGAACACGGCCTGCGCACCGAAAAAGCCGCCATCGATCCCTCCGCCACCCCCGGCATCTCCGGCATCCCCCCCCCCCTCCCCGCCATCGCCCCCAAAACCCCCCCCGCGGTCTTCTAGCCGCTCC
>JAIXRU010000182.1 GCA_027485045.1 Opitutaceae bacterium
CTTGGTCGGTCCGTTCTGCGACGCCATGCGCGCCAAGGGCATCCACCCCGGCCTCTACTACTCGCACCTCGACTGGACCCACCCCGACTACCCCACCGTCTTCAAAGCCGACGGCTCCCGCCCCGACCCCACCCATCCGGGCATGAAATACGCCTACCCGGTCAACCAGCCGGAAGACCCCGCCCGCTGGGAAAACTTCCTCCGCTACCACCGCCTCCAGTTACGCGAACTCTGCCAACGTTACTCGCCCGACCTGCTCTGGTTCGACGGCGACTGGGAACGCACCGCCGACCAGTGGCGCTTCCGCGAACTGCGCGACCAGCTCCGCGCCTGGCGCCCGGGCGTCATCCTCAATAGCCGCATGGGTGACTACGGCGACTACGCCACCCCCGAGCAGGGCATCCCCCTGCAGGCTCCCTCCGGCTCTTGGGAACTGTGCATGACCATGACCCGCGGTTGGTCCATGGCCACCGACCCGTCCTACAAGAGCACGGCCGAACTCCTGCGCGTGCTCATCGAATGCGCCGGCATGGGCGGCAACTTCCTGCTCAACGTCGCCCCGTTGTCCGACGGCACCATCTTCTACGACCAAGCCCGCATCCTGCGCGAGATCGGTGCCTGGCTGCGCCCCCACGGCGAAGCCATCTACGACACCGTCGCCGGCCTGCCCCATGGCCACTTCTACGGCCCCAGCACCCTCTCCGCCGACCGCAGGTCCCTCTACCTGTTCCAGCTCGACCGCCCCCAGGGCGAGATCGCCGTCAAGGGCATCCGCAACCCCATCCGCTCCGCCACCGTGCTCGGCGGCGACGGCACCCAGCTCACCCGGCGCATCAGCGGCGGCGCCGGTTGGGCCAACATCCCCGGCGTGCTCTGGCTCTCCCTGCCCGATGCGACCATCCGCCCCCACGCCACCGTGATCAAACTGGAGTTCGACGCCCCCCTCGACCTCTACACCGGCCACGGCCAGGTCATCACCCAAAATTAAACGCCAATCTATGAACCTCACTCCCGCCACTCTCCCTCACTCGCGCCTCTTGGCCATCATCCTGGGTGCAGCCCTCGGCGCCCAACTCACCGCTGCCGATCTCACCCTCTGGCCTTCGCAATACCTGATCCGTCCGTGGGAAACCGCCCGGCTCACACCCGCCGATGTCGTGGGTCCCGACGGCATCGTTTATCCCGACTTCACCGGCGTAGGCGTGACCGGAGGCATCCCTGACATCAACAACCCCACCATCCGCGCCACCTATACGGTTTTTAATGTCCGCGATCATGGAGCCACCGGCGACGGCGTGACCAACGACGACGCCACGGTCGCCACGGCCGTGGCCGCCGCCACCGCTCATGCCGCAACCCCGGGAAATAAAACGATCCTCTATTTTCCCGCCGGCACCTATTTACTTAGCGCTCCCATCGTCTTTTCACGTAACCATGTCGTGATTGATGGCGACGGCCCGGCTGCCACGTTTCTTAAACTCGCTTCGCCAGCTTCCCCGGGGCCGAAAAACTCGGCCTTGATCTACCTGCGGCAGACGATCGGCCACTACCAAGAACGGCTCCTGACCACGATGCTGCCTCGGGGAGCCAATACCCTCCACGTCCCCTCGGTGGTCGGCTACACGATAGGCAGTTGGGCGCGTCTACACACCTCCACCACCAAGGAAAAGGCGCCCCACACCACAATGTCCCGCCGCTACAGCAATCCCGACAACCATGTCATCTACGACGACATTCTTCAACAGCTTGGACGAGTTCTCTATGGCAAGGTGGTCGCCATCGATGCCACCGCGAACACGATCACACTCGACCGCACCGCCACTCATGACTTTTACGTGGATGACGAATCAAAGCTCCGTGTCCATCCGTTTCTCGAATACTGCGGCGTGCAAGATCTCAGCATCGAAACCCTCGATGCCAAAGTCACTCTCGACCCTGTTCGCTTCGACCAAGCCGCCGATTCCTGGGTCAAAAACATCCGCATCCTGAAAGCGGTCAACTTCCCGATCTCCCTCAATACCGTCACCCGTTTCGAAGTGCGGGACTCTCGTTTTGAGGGGACCTGGGCCGACATCAATCGCGGCAGCACCGCCTACTTCGGCTGGCTCAACAGCACGGACGCTTTGATGGACAATGTCCAAGCCAGCGACCTTCGCCACATGGCGGTGTTTCAATTCGCCAACCGCAGTGTCATCCGCGCCAGCACCTTCACCGGTATGTCCATCTGCTCCCCGCAACTCCACGGACGTTTTCCCCATGAAAACCTGATTGAGGGCTGCACCTTTGCCACCACCGGACTGGGTGGCGAGTCCACGCGCGGCCTCAGCGCCTTTACCTCCGACGGAAGCGCCACCTTGCGCCACGGGGTCGAAGGTCCGCGCAATGTTTTCTACAACAATCGCGTCAACACCGGCATGGGTTCCGTGCAACTCAACGGGATCAACGAAGGTCTAATCTTTGTTTACAACCTCGTGCTCAAGACCGATGACACTGAAGTCCAGCCCTCGTTCCGCGTCGCTGATCGCACCTTCGACGCCATTGTGCGTGGCAACGTTTTCCAGTCCATCACCTCGCTTCCGTTTATCTCCTTCGAGGACCCGACCTGCACTGGCTGGATCGTGACGGACAATCGGATTCACGGCTCCAATGGCTTCCTCTACGAAGGCGATTCCGCCCCCGCGATTGCTCATAACAACCGCTTTTTTTCAGACGAAAGCTCGGTTGACGAGGCCACCACGCCCGAAGTGGCCTCCATTTATGAGTGGCAAAAAAAGCACGCCTCGAGTGCCCGGCTCGTGGTGGTCGTAGATCGGCGCGTTGTGGCCGAAGGCCGCGGCACCACCGCCGGCCAAGTTGTGCGGGTCAATTCATCCACTGAGACTGACCTCGTTGTCTCGCTGTCCACCGCGGCCCCCGGTCTAGCGGTCCCCGCCACCATTACTATACCCGCCGGCGCGGTCAGCGTTCCGTTCACCATCACAGGAGCTAATATCTCAGGCGGTGATAAACCCATACTTCTCACCGCCTCCGCACCAGAACATCTGTCCGACTCCGAAAGGATCACCGTCCTGGATCAATCCTCCGCCGCCAAACCCAATTTTGGCGGCGACAAGTGGCCGGTTCAGCCGGCCGGCCTGCCCGTCAAATGGAAGGCAGGCAACTTCGGCCTGGTCACCGTCCCCGGCAAACAAACCTACGTTCATAGCACTGACACGTGGACGATATCCGGCGGAGGTGTGGAGTTCCAGAAGTATCACGGTTCGATGGCGCGTAATGGCAGGCGTTTCGTTTACCAAACCATCGACGGCGACGGCGAAATCCGCGCCCGCTTGACTAAGGCCAGCCTGTATAAACAGGTCGGGATCATGATCGCCGATGACGAGGCGACTCTCACGGATTTCATTTGGGTCGAACCCACCGGCCGGGTGATCAGCAGCAGCAACGATAACGGCAGCCCGCACGGACGTCCCATCATTCACAAAGAGGCCGGGAAGGCTTTGACACCCATCTGGCTGCGCATTCGCCGCACTGGCTTTGTTTTCACCGTGTATAGCTCCACCGCCGAAACCCCAACCACTGACACCGATTGGACCGAACTCGCCCGCGTGGACATGTATAAGGACAGCCTCGACACCAAAGCCGCGGACTACAAATCCCCGGCCGTGCTCGATCGTCGCATGCATTACGGAATGTTCATCAACAGCGGCTTCGTCAACTCCGTTGGAGACGCTACGTTTACCGGTGTTCGCATTACTCCTGTCTCTACCCCACCCGAATCTACGCACTAAAGAAACCCAGGCCGCTGAACGACATCCACAACCCGTTCAAGCCCATACCCAGTTTCCACGTTGTGGACATGGACTCCTGCCCGGAACTCTCCCCGCACGGCTTGGAAAGCTGCTCCTTCGGCGTTCCCTTGGAAAATCGCTTTTCCCTCACGCAAACAGACCCACCGTGAAAGCCTCATCCCTGTAGTTAATCTCCACCGACACGGGGATGCTTAGATTTTTGGAACGCCTAAGGATTTTTTGACCCCCTATGAAAACCAACTTCCAAGTGTTGCGCATTCTCTTTGCCGCTCTGTCCTTTTGTGTCCTCGGCGGTTCCCTGCTCGCGGCACCGGGCACCATCCAGTTCAGCGCTCCGGTTTTCACCGCCTCCGAGGCCGGACCCATCGTATCCACCGATGCCAACGGCGTGAAATACCTCACGCCGACGATGACGGTTACCCGCACCGGGGGCAGCACCGGCGCGCTGACCGTGGACTACTGCGTGTGGCCCGACGAAACCTCCGACAACGCCATCGAATACAACTACGTCGCCTATGGTAACGTGAATGGAAACTACGCCGCCCAAGACAACACTCGCCGCTGGGTCTCCGCCGGCACGCTTACCTGGGCCGATGGCGACACCTCCCCGAAGACCCTGACTTTCTCGTTCAGCTTTTTCGGCAACCAGCCGGTATACACCCTCTGCGCCGCCTCCGCCACTCAGGGCACGATCACCTACTCCGCCCGCCTCGCCAACCTCACCGGCGGCGCCACCCTCGGCACCAACGCCGTTTCCAAACTCGAAATCACCGATGCCGAGGCCCCCGCCGCCGGCGTTCTCAACTTCACTTCCCGCCGCTTCTACGGCGCTGATGGTGGCAGTGCTATCATCTCCGTGCGCCGCGATGGCGGCACCACCGGCAGTGTCTCGGTCAACTACGCCACCAGCAGCACCCTGCCGGCCGTCGGTTCCAATCAGGCGGCAATCGGTCCCGGCCAGGCGGGCACCCATTACACGGCCACCACCGGCACCCTCACCTGGGCGGCTGGAGACAGTGCGGTAAAAACGTTCACCGTGCCATTGTCAGCCGCCGGTATCACCAACGGCGCGCTTAACGTCGCCGTGAATCTCTCCGCGCCGACCAATAGTGCTGTCCTCGGCACCGTCGCCTCCGCCTTGCTCACGATTCAAAACAAGGCCTCCACCGTCTACGACATCAACGACAACACCGACGGCTCCACCTACCGCGTCTCGCTCCCGCCCGGCACGGAACCGATTCGCGGCATCCTCTTCTGGTGGCCGGGAACCGCCGGCGACGACCGTCATTTTACCACCGATCCCAACTTCCGCAAAATTGCCGACCAGTGGCGCTTCGCCGTCGTCAGCCCCAAGGGAAACTACGATTCCACCCCCAATTCGGTTCAGTTTTCCCAGCCCAAGCTCGGCTTCCTTTTTGACCGCCTTTCGCAGATCGCGAAGACCACCGGACGTCCGGAAATCGTCAACGCACCCTTCGTTTTGAGCGGCATGTCCGCCGGTGCCTACTCCACCTCCCTATCCCTTTGTATCTGGCCCGAGCGCACCATCGCCGCCATCGCGCAAGAAGGTTGGACCGATTTTCCGTATAGTATCTTTTATCCCGGTTTTACGACCCTCCCGGCACTGGCCCAGGAAATCCCCGCGCTTAATCTCGGCGGTCAACTAGAAGGCACCCAAAGCCCCCCAAGTGTAATCTTCCCCGCCATGAATGGCTACCGGGCCCGCGGCCTCACCCGCAGTGCCGTCGCCATGTGCTGGGGCCGCGGCCACACCTTCAGCAACACGGGGGCCGCTTACAACTCAGTGGCCCTCTACTGGCTCGACCAGGTCATGGCCGCCGGCCGCTACCTGCCCGCCCAAGCACCCTCCGCCAACACGGCTCCCGTGCTCGGCTCGCTCGCCATCGCCAACGGTTGGTGGGGTGCGCGCAACTGCACCAACACCAAGGGCGCATCGAACTTCTACGAACTCAGCGGCGGCTCCAGCCGCTACCTGAACATCGCGCCCGACGCCACCTTCACCGGAGTCAAAGACATCAGTAACGACCTCGTCGATTCGTGGCTCCCCACCGAATCCGCCGCCCGCGCCTACCGCGCCTTTGTCTCGCTGCCGACCATCACCTTCAGCGCCCCCGCGCAATTTACGAGCGGCCTCACCGGCGTCGCCACCACCCTTTCCATCAGCGAAAACGGCTTCGGCACTGGCCTGACCAAAGTCGAGTTCTACGAAAACAACACCAAGATCGGCGAAGACACCGCCTCGCCCTACACGCTCTCTTGGACGCCTGCCACCACCGGTGCGCGCAACATCACTGCCATCGCCTCCGATGCCAACGGCCCGAAATACACCGCCTTCACTCTCTTCATCGCCTCCGATCCCGTCGCGCCGACGATCACCGCCGGGCAATCCAGCAACGGCGTCCTCAACCTGCCGTTTTCCTACCAACTCGCCGCTGGCGGCCCGCCCACCAGCTATGCGCTGGCCAGCGGCAGCCTGCCCGCCGGCGTCACGCTGAACACCGCCACCGGCCTGCTCAGCGGCACGCCCACTGTAAGCGGCACTTTCACGCCCGCATTTACCGTGACGAACAGTGTGGGCACCTCCGCCGCCGTGACCGTCACGCTTAACATCGCCGCCACCGCCGGGGTGATCATCTACGAACCCTTTGTCTATACGGTCGGCTTCAACGCCCCCGACCCCGACGCCGGCGTCAACAGCGGCAACGGTCTGCCCGCCACCAACCTCAGCGGCAATCCCGCCGGCACCAGCACCGGTCTCCGGGGCACCTGGGACATCACCACTGATGTCGTTGCCGGCCTCAGCTACACCCAGGGCACCAAGACCTTCACCACCACCGGCGGAGCCGCTCGCGTCAACAACGCCACTTTTGGCGGCAATCCGCCTGTCTACCGCTTCATGACCACCGATCCGTTCCTCGCCCAGCGCATCGGCGGGGTGAACAACGGCAACTTCGGCGTCGATGCCACCAGCCTCTTCGTCAGCTTCCTCGCCAGCACCAGTAGCGCCACCGCCGACGCCTTCCGCCTGAGCTTCAAATACGACACCTCGGCCAATTTCTACGTCAGCAACACCGCCACGACCTGGAGCCTCAACGGCACCGCCGCGACCAGCTCGCCCCTCGCGCTGAACACGCCGACGCTGATCGTCCTGCGCTTCGACTTCGCAGCCGGATCCACCGACAGCGTCAGCATGTGGGTGAACCCACCGCTCGGTTCCGCTCTGGGCACACCCAATGCCACGATCAGCGGAGTCAATTTCCCAGGCTTATTGAGCGTCCAGACCCGCTCCGCCTTGGCCAATGCCATGACGTTCGACGAGCTGCGCATCGGCACAAGCCTCGCCGCTGTCACCCCCTACACCGAACCTCCGCCCAGCTCCGCCCTCGCCTCCTTCCGCACCGTTTACGCCCTCGCCTCCGATGGCTCCCAGGATCTTCTCGCCCCCGCCGGCGACGGTGTGCCCAACCTCCTCAAATACGCCTTCAACATGCTCGGCTCCGGCCTAGGCCAAGCCTCCGCTCTCGCCACCCCCAACGCCGCCACCCTCGCCACCAACGGCACCGCCGGCCTGCCCTTCGCCTCGCTCGGCACCGGCCCCGACGCCGGCAAACTCCAGCTCACCTACCTCCGCCGCAAGGCCTCCGCATCCCCCGCCCCCGGCATCGCCTACGCCGTCCAGTTCTCCAACGATCTCGGCGTCTCCGATCCTTGGGCAGTCAACGGTTCCGCGACCGAAAGCGTTACCTCGCTCGACGCCACCTTTGAGCGCGTGACCGTCACCGACTCATCCGTCGCGCCCGCCAAACGTTTCGTGCGGGTGCGGGTCATCGCACCGTGAGAAATTATATGAGGTTCCGCTTAACAATCCTCCTTGCTGTTCTCTGGAGCGGTTCCGCGCTCCTCCGCGCCCAGAGCCTTGAAGGCACGCCCTACATCAACTCGTGGATCGGCAACACCTACGGAAAGCCCGCCGAGCACATCCCGCACTCTATTGATAATCTCTACGTCACCCCTTCCGGAAAAGTCGCCATCATAACCAATTGGGATGAGGGCGGGTTTAACGTAGCCTTCTACAGCCCGACGGGCGCGCAACTCGGCATCCCCGAGGAGAGCGGAACCGGCGCTTGGGGGAGAAATTCGGGTGAGGCCGTATTCGTAGACGAAAACTATATTTATCAAGCCATGACTCAGGACGGCGGCTATGACGCCGACGGAGTCCGCTACCCGGTTGATCCCGACACCAAGTGGAAATGCATCCGACGCTTCCACCTCGACGGTTACAGTGCCGACTTCCCGGGCGGCAAAGGCTACGATGGCTCCATGCTCGTCGTCGCCACCGGCACCAGCGAGGCTGCACCGAGCGGCGTCCTCGTTTACAACCAGGAGTTGTTTGTCTCCGATCCCGACACCGGCCAGATCCGGATTTACGATGCCACTACGATGTCGGCCACGCCGCTGCGCTCCTTCACCGTCGCCAACCCCGGCCTGCTCGATCACGACCGCCTGGGCTTCCTCTGGATGCTGGATAAAACCCAACGCAAACTCATCCGCATCTCCCGCGCTGATGGCGCACTCCAAGCCGCGTCGATCACGTTTGACCCCGCAGTCATCCCGACCGCGTTCTGTATCGATAAAGTCAACGACCGCATCCTCGTCGCCAACAACGGTGCCGACCAGAACGTCCTTATCTACACCAACATTTTCACCTCGCCCGCGCTGAGCTCCACCTTCGGGACGACAGGCGGCATCAACAGCGGGACCACCGGGCTTGTCGCTCCGCTCAAATTCAGCGAACCCAAGGGCGTCGGCATCGACTCAGCCGGCAATATCTTCATCGGCAACAACAGCGTCACCCAAGGCGGCGGACGCTTGGAAAAATACTCCGCGGCCGGCGTTCTCCAATGGCGGCTGAACGGCCTGATTTTCACCGACAACGGCGACCTGAATCCCGCCGACGAAACCGAGTTCTACACCAAGGAATTTAAGTTCCACCTCAACCTCGCCAACACGAACCCTGGCAGCGAATGGTCCGTAACCGCCATGACCCTTAACAAGGTCAAATACCCCGGAGATGCCCGCATCTCCACTTCGCCCAGCCATGAGTTTTGGACCACCGCCTACTCACGCCATATCGCCGGCAATAAACTGCTCTACGTTTCCGATATGTATGGCGGCAGCCTCGCCATCTACCGCTTCAACGCGGCCACCGATGGAGAAACCGCCATACCCAGCGGCATTTTTGAATTCGATACCAGCGAGGTCATCTGGCGCGATGCCAACGGCGACGGCTTGCGGAGTGCGGGCGAAGACGACGCCAAGTCCATCGACAACGACTACAGCACCCACATTTTCCCCGACCGCCAGGGCGGCGTCTGGAAAGCCAACCGCGACATCCCCAACGGTCGCATCCGCTACTTCCCGCTGCTAGGCTTCGACGTTCACGGCAACCCGCGCTACTCCTACGCGAGTTCGCTGACCTACACCCCAGCCGAACTCGAAGACGTGAAGCGCCTGGAATACGACGCCGCCAACGATGTTCTCTACGCCACCGGACGCAGCATCAAAGCCGTCGCCGACGATTGGGCCGCCGCCGGCGACCGCCTCGTCCGCTACAATAACTTCACCAACAACCTCACCCGCAGCACCGCTTGGAGCATCAGCCTTCCCTACACCACGGTCTCCTCCCCGGCCAACGACACCAACGTCAAAGCCTTCTGCGAAGCCGGCGACTACCTCTTCCTCATCGCCTACCGGGAAGGCCGCATCTACGTGCACCGTAAGTCCGACGGCACCAAAGTCGGCGAGCTCCTCCCCACCGCGGCCACGGACAACTACAGCGCCTGGGCGGACATCAACGGCGCCGTCCGTGCCACCCGCCGGGCCAACGGCGAATACCTCATCTTCGCCGAAGAAAACGGTAACGGCAAAATCATGATGTATCGGTGGACTCCACCCACCGCCCTTGCGGTTTTTCGCACCACGAACGCGCTCCCCGCCGACGGCTCGCAAGACACCGCCACCCCCGCCGGCGATGGCGTGCAGAACCTCCTCAAATACGCCTTCAACATGCTCGGCTCCGGCGCAGGCCAGGCATCCACCCTGACCACGCCCAACGCCTCCGTCCTCACCCCCTCCGGCTCCGCCGGCCTGCCCTTCGCCTCCCTCGGCTCCGGCCCCGCCGCCGGCAAACTCCGGCTCACCTACCTCCGCCGCAAAGCCGCCGCCTCGCCCGCCCCCGGCATCAGCTACGCCGTCCAGTTCTCCAACGACCTCGGCGTCTCCGATGCATGGGCCGTCAACCCCTCCGCCACCGAAAGTGTCACCTCCATCGATGCCTCCTTCGAGCGCGTAACCGTCACCGACTCCGTCACCACCCCCGCCAAACGCTTCGCCCGCGTCAAAGTCACCACCCCCTAGTTCTACTTTGTTAAAAACGAAAATTGGCCGAAAAAAACCGCAGAAGTCACAAAAATGAAGGCTTGGTTTTGCGCGTTTTGAGCCTTTTTGCGGCCATTCTCCGGTATTTCCGCCGTAATGTTTCCGAGGTAACAAAGTAGAAAAAGAAAGCAAACACCCGCGCTCAACTCATCGTGTGCGTAACTCGGAGGGCATCACCCCAAGCCGCTGACGCATCAACCTGGCCAGCGAATGGGCGTCGCGAAACCCCGCCGCATACGCCGCCGCCTTGACCGAGGGAGCCCCACCGCGCAGCCGTGCCGCCGCATCCCGCAATCGGCAATCCAGTAAATAGTCCGTCGGCCCATGTCCCGTCTCGGCACAAAACAGCCGCCGAAAATGAGGGTAAGACATGCCGCTCTGCTTCGCCTCCCGTGCGAAATCCCACGGCTTGGCGGGCTCCCCCGCCACATGCTCCGCCAGCCTCCGCACCCGCTCGCGCGCCGTGCCGCCATCCCTCTCCGACGCAGGCGAGGGCAGGCTTGCCTCAAGAAACAATCGCTCAAGCAGCGCAGTCATCCGCGCCGCGTCCCCGGCCCGCGCCCCCCGCACCATGCGCACCAGCACCCTCAAATCGGCCAGGAATGCCTCGGAATCGCCCGGCACCGACCAGGGCGTCTCCGTCCTGGGCACCAGCCCTCCGAGCAACATCGCCTCCACCCGTTGCCCCCGGACGAGCACCCACAACTGATGCCAGCCCTCGCCCGGCACGTTGCCATAACTGTAACGCTTTCCCGGCAGCGTCCAATAGATCATCGGCCCCTTCAGACGCTCACTCGGCCTGCCCTCGGTCCGAAAATGAATCTGCCCCTGCCAAAGAAAATTCAGGGCCAGCGCATCCTCGCAATAATCACCCAGCTGGATCCGGCAGTCAGGCACTTCGTCAGCGCCAATAAACACCAGCCCATCGAAATAAGACATGCTCATTTATGCCCTGTTTTTGCTCAATTCAGAACATGCTACAACTTGAATCTTATTCTTATTCGATGCTCATTTTATCCCCACCATGACCCGCCTATACATCATCGGAGCCGGTGCCATCGCTCGTGAGCACGCCAAGGCCTCCCTCAAACATAATCCCGCGCCCGAACTCCGCGCCGCCGACCCCAGCCCCGCTGCTCGCGCTGGCTTCGCCAAAGACTTCCCTCATGCCGTCCTGTTCTCCTCACCCGAGGAAATGCTCGCCCCCCCGGCGCTGCCGGATGACGTGGTCGTGGTCGCCACCCCGCCCTGGCTTCATACCGCCCACACCCTCGCCGCCCTCCGTTCCGGACGACACGTGCTCTGTGAAAAACCCTTGGCAACCTCCGTAACGGAAGCGACCCAGCTCGCCACCGCCGCCGCGATCGCGGGCAAGCACCTCCTCGATTGCAGTTGCCGTTTCTCAGCCCGCCCCATCACCCGCGAAATCCGCCGCCGCGTTCTCGCAGGCGAGATCGGCCGCTCCCTCCGCGTGCGTTGGCAATCCCGCTCGGAATCTTCCCGCTGCGGCATCGAGTATCAGCCGGAATCGCGCTGGTTCCTCGACAAAGCCAAGGCAGGCGGAGGCTGCATGCTCGACTGGGGCTGCTACGACCTGGCGGTGTGGGTTGAGATTTTCCAGCCCATCGCCATAACCGTCGAAAGCGCTTGGCTCGGCTACCCCGAACGCGGCGAACTGCCGGCCGGAGTCGTGTGCAACGTAGAACACCAGGCTACCGCATCGCTCCGTCTCCACCTGCCCGATGGCCGCACGGTCCCGGTAGCCTACGAACGCTCGGCCGCATCCCACGGTGGCGGCTTCGAAATCATGCAGATAGAGGGCGAACGCGGCGCTCTGGATTGGGACTGGCTCGACTGGCAGGGCAGCAAGATCCGGCATCACCGCGCCGACAAGTCCGGTGCCACCGTGGTCGACACCATCGAATGGACCGCGGACGACGGACTGGGTTGCCATGACCGGCCGCTTCGCGCGATGGCCGCGCTCCTGCGCGAAAAAAACGGCGCAACGCCAGCCGGCAACCTCACCGCCGGTCATTTTACCGTACTCGCGGCGATTTACGAGTCGGCGCACACCCGCCTGCCCAAGACCGTCTATCTCCATTCCTAAACCTCCCCTCGCACCATGAACCCCATCAAAATCGGAACCCAGCAGTGGTCGGCGCTGCAACACCACCTCAGCGAACCAAGCCAGCACTGGCCGCACCTCGAAAGCATCCTGGCGGCCTACGCCGCTGCAGGCTGCGAAGCCTGGGAGGGAGGTGCCGACAATGACGAACAACAAACCGCCCTGGGCACCGCCCTGCGCAATTCCGGACTGCAAGTCCCCTCGGCCTACGTCGGGGGACGCATCCACGAGGCGAACTGGCGCGAGCAAATCCCCGGCATGCTGGCCGCCGCACGCCGCAACCAAGCCCTCGGGACCAACCTGATCGTATGCAACCCCGACCCGATCCGCTGGCACGGCCCTGAGAACAAGAGCGACGACCAGTTGCGCAACCAATCAACCGCCTTCCAGCACTTCGCCGAATTGCTCCACGCCGAGGGCATGCTCCTGGCCTACCACTGGCACGGTCCCGAGTTTCGCGCCGGCGCTCGCGAAGTGAATCACATGCTGACCCGCACCGACCCCAAGCTGGTCCGCGTCTGCTTCGACGTCCACTGGGCCTTCGCTGGCTGCGGTGACAGCAACCAGGCGATGTTCGACCTCATGGAACGGGTGTTTGACCGAATCGACATTTTTCACGTCCGGCAGGTGAGGGATGGCGTCTTCACCCGGGTCTTCGGCGCTGGGGATCTGGATTACACAGCTTGGGCGCGGCACCTGCAGCAGCGTAACTGGTCGGGCCTGGTCGTCCTCGAACAATCGCGCAACGACGACGCCCCTCCGGTGCCGGATTTTATCGGCGCGCAACAAGAGAGCATTCGCGCCCTGCGCAGCCTGTTACACAGTTGACCCGGAAAAAACCATTCAACCCCAGCTTGGCGGACTGCCGCTGGGCTAACCCGACTCGTGTCCGTATCATCGGGGCTAGCTAATTCCCGCTGAGCTTAACGCTTAAGCAACACCGCTCTGGCACAATCGCATCACTTCCTTCATACCCACTTTCTAACGCCTCTGCGCCCCCGTATCCTACCCTCATTCTTAGCTAACTAATCTCTAGTTTTCTAGTCCCCCTGTCACCTCTCTAGCTCGTGAAATCCAACCATACTCCAAAACTACTCCTCGCGATGGCCCTCCTCGGGGCTTCGCCCGTCTTCGCTCAATCATCCTGGAACGTCCTCACCGGCGGCAACTGGGATACCGCCGCCAACTGGACCACCGACCCGACGATTCCCAACGCCATCGGTGCCACCGCCAACATCACGAACCTTACGGCAGCTGGCACCTATGTCATCGATGCCAGCTCCACGCAGAATTTCACGGTGGGCACCTTGAACATCGGCACTGCTACATCGGCCAATGCAGTCGTGCTGAGCACGAGCGCGAACGTTGGCTTGATCTTCGACGTGGCCTCCGGTTCGGCCCAGTTGAATGCTGGAACGACCGCCTCGGGGGTAACTCTGAATTCTCCCATTCAGCTCAATGATAACCTCACCTTCACCAACACGAGAAATGGGGGCAGCCAGCCCGGAGTGACCATCGCCGGATCAGTCAACTTGCAAGGTAACACATGGAGCTTGGGCAACATGGTTCAAGGCTTGAATTTCAGTGGCGTCATTTCTGGCACAGGAGCCGTCAATACCACCTTCAGTCACGGCTCGTCACGGGCTACGAACTTCCAAAACAGTAACAGCACGTATTCCGGTGGCACCACGGTAGGCCGGTTTAATAACCTGACGCTTGGCACGAGCGGCGCGTTTTTCACAGGCAGTGGCTCGGCGGGCCTTCTCGGCACAGGAACCATCACGGTTACAAGCAGCACGACGAACGATCTTAATGCCGCAACCATTCAAGGAAACGGACAATTCCTCACCGGCATCACCGACAGCACAAACAATATCCTCGCCAACAACATCGCTGTGGGATCAGGCCAGTTTCTGGTGCTCAATGGATCTCGAGAGTTTAACTACAACGGACTGCTCTCCGGCTCGGGAACCATTTTGAAAACAGTCGGCGTAAACAACGGAACGCGCGCAGTGTTTTTTAACACCGCCAACGCCACTGGCTTTACGGGTGCCATTGAAATTCAGGACGGCCAGATCGCTGCCCGCGTTAACGACGCCATCAGCAATACGGCGACGATTCGCTTTAATCCCACCTCCAACGTCAACGGCGCAGGCCTGATCGGCAGCACCGCCTCCGGCACGAATGTGTCCATCGGCAGCACCTTGGAGTTCCAACGCACAGCTTCGGGTAACTCGCAGTTTATCACCACTTCGGGTGGCTCCACGCTGACGCTTTCCGGCAATTTCTCTGAGACGGGTTCTGGCACCTCTGGCTATATCGGCCTCGGCCGCGGTAACGGCACCCTCACCAATGCGGGCGGTGGCTATGCGACTGGCACAAATTCGGGCGTCGCTACGATAGCGCTGACTGGCACTGGCACACTCTCTAACAACATCGGTATCGTCAACGGCACCAGCGCCACCTCCGTTCTCAGCCTCGGCAACACCAGCGGCACCCAAACCTTCTCGGGCATCGTGTCAGGCAACGGTAGCCTCGTGCGCAACGGCGTGGGCGGCACTACCATCTTGTCGGGTGTCAATACCTTCAGCGGCACGACCACCGTCACCGCCGGCACCTTGCTGGTCAACGGAACGCACGGCGCGGCCGGCACGGTCGGCTCCTACACGGTCAACGGTGGCACCTTGGGCGGCACAGGAGCGATCAGGGCCGGCTCGGCGGCTCTCGCTGCTGTGACCGTATCCAGCGGTGGTATGATTTCTGCGGGCGATGCCGGTATCGGCACGCTGACCTTGGATGGCGCCAACACCACGGGTGCTATCTTAAACATGGGAACAGGCACCTCCTTCAGCTTCGATTTAGGTGCCGCAAACTCCAGCGATTTGGTGCGTTTCTTCAATTATTCAGGCGCTGGTGACTTCGTTCGCACCGGCACCGTAACCTTGAACTTTACCGGAGCGCAGAACGGCACCTACACTCTCTTCAGCTTTTTCTCCGATACGGGCACCTCCGTCGTGGCATCGTCGATTTCGTCGGGCTTAACGCTGGGAACCGGTCTCTCTGGCTTCACCAGCACGCTTAATTACAATACCAACGACATCTCACTCACTTTGTCCGCCATCCCCGAGCCCAGCACCTACGCCGCGCTCGCCGGCCTCGGTGTCCTCGGCCTAGCCGCCCTGCGCCGTCGCCGCTCCGTCTAAAAACCTTCGCGAGCCCGCTCGCTGCTCCTAAGCCCGCCCTCACCGGCGGGCTTTTTTCTGCCCTGTTTCCACGCCGGGAGACGCTGCTATCTCGAACCCGTAGCGCAATTTACTAAATTTTCTTTGATTCCTCGCTGTTTTCCGTGGGTAGCTTTGGTTTGACCGCTAATGCCGCGGCTCAATGAGCGCGGCAGAGAGCGAGTGGCTTCGCGTTGCGAAACGGCCGTGTTCGACGTTACGGCCAATGGCCTCGACATACAGTAAAGACCGCTTAAAACCTAATACACCTCGTAATGGGACTTTAGCGTGGGCCGATGTAGCCCTGACCGGTGGTCAGGGTCTCTGGGAAACGCCCGACCACCGGTCGGGCCTA
>JAIXRU010000197.1 GCA_027485045.1 Opitutaceae bacterium
TCCAACTGTCACCGAAAGACGCATCAGGTAGAGCCTGACGGAACGGGTCGAAAGTTCACGCACCTTACCCGGGGAGGCCTCCGGCGCGAGAGCGTCGGAGGAGTCAGCAAAGGCCGTAGTAGTGAAGACGCTTGGGGAAACCCAGGAAGAGCGAAGGGCCGAAGAGAAGAAGAAAAGCGGAGCGTCCCGGACCCTCGAAAGCACGGGCGGGCAGGCCTCCGAAACGAACCGGGCGTGACAATCACGGTCGCCACCCGGTTTGGTGCGAGCGGAGCAGGCGGGTGGAATCCCGTCAGCGAAACGAGCGCGGGGACCGAGTCCGGCAAGGGGCGGAAAGGGAACGATGACCGCGAATGAAACGCCCTCGGTGACGTTGAAAGACGTGCTTGAGGCGGAAAACCTGAACGAGGCTTGGGCGAAGGTGAAAGCCAATGCCGGAGCCGCCGGGGTGGATGGACGCACGGTGGAGCAAACCGCCGCACTGATCCTGGCCAACCGGGAGGAGCTGCTGGAGCTGCTAACGACCGGCCAATACCGGCCCGAAGCGGTCAAAGCGGTGGACATCCCGAAGGCCAACGGAGGTGTCCGGCGCTTGGGCATACCGACCGCGCTGGACCGCTGGTTACAACAAGCCATCCACCAAAAGCTCGGACCCCTATGGGAACCCGAGTTTAGTGAACACAGCTACGGCTTCCGGCCAAACCGCTCCGCGCACGACGCGGTGCGAGCGGCCCAAGCCTTTGTTAAAGCAGGCAAAAGCCACGTAGTGGACATCGATCTGAAGAGCTTCTTCGATCACGTGAACCACGACCGGCTGATGCACCTTGTCGGGCGAAAAGTGCGGGATAAAGACCTGCTGCGCCTGATCGCAGAAATGCTTCGGGCGCCCATGAGACTGCCAAACGGCCAAGAGCAACCACGCAGGGAAGGCACGCCGCAAGGCGGCCCCCTGTCGCCACTGCTGGCCAACATCTACCTGCATCCGCTCGACCTTGAGCTGGAGAAACGCGGGCTGTCGTTTGTGCGTTATGCCGACGACATCGCGATCTTCTGCGCGAGTCCTAGATCGGCGCAGCGGGTGTTGGAGAGCGTGACCAGATGGATCGAAAGCGAGCTGAAGTTACCGGTCAACCGGACCAAAAGTGGCAGCGGACCCAGCGATGGGACCGCGCTGCTAGGCTTCCGACTGGAGACAGAAGGCACGATTCGACTGGCACCCAAAAGCGTGGAAAAGCTCAAAGACCAAGTGCGGAAGTTATGGGATGCCCGGCAAAGCCTGACGAGTGAGGAGCTGCGCGACCAATGGCAGCGATACATCAAAGGTTGGTGGGGATACTTCCGGCTGACTGAAAGAAGCTGGGACGTAACCGACCTGTCCGGATGGATACGCCGCCACATGCGCAAATGCTTCTGGCTGAGATGGCACCACCCGAGAGGCCGACTAAACGCGCTGAAAAGACTGGGCCTGAAAGGGCGAGTCCTCGGCATGGCCTACAGTGCGAAAGGAGCCTGGGCGATGGCGAGACACTGGGTGATGACCAATGCGCTGAAGAACAAGACACTGGAACGTTACGGGTTTACCCTGCCGTGGGAAACGGCCGCGACATAGGTCGCGTTTCTTCTCAACCGCCGGATGCGGAAAACCGCATGTCCGGTGGTGTGGAAGGCTCACGGGGCGCAATCCCCGTGAGCCCATCCGATCATCGGGCCATGCTAAAGTATCATTACGGGGTGTAATTGGTATAAATCCCTAGTCACAACATGTAGGGCGGGGTGCGGCGACCCCGCCCTACACAGGCAGATGGTATCGGCTACCGTTTTACTAAAAAAACTCGCTCCCGCGTCCCTGCTAAGCTCCTTTTATCTGTGCGAAATTTGTGCGTTATTAGCGAACTTTTTTACGTAAACCGTTATCTTAGTTTGATTGATTGCTTGCAGTTAATCATAATTAACTGTGCGTTTAAGGGATCGTGCCAAGGCCGCTCCAGCTTGATCCCGCCGCCCTCACCCTGCGTCTGCAAACGCAGGGGCCTTTGAGTGCGCAGGCCCTGGCGCTGGCGGCGGGGGTGGATCGTTCGCGCGTTTCCCGCGCCGTGGCTGCGCTGGCCCCGCGCATCGTCCGGCTCGGCACCACGCGCGGCAGCACCTACGCGCTTCGGCGCCCCATCCGCAGCCTGGGCGACACCTTTACGATCCGCCGCATCGACGCCGACGGCCGCGCCCACGACTGGGCCGAGCTGACCGCCCTCCACGGCGGCTGGCGGCTGAATTGGGCCAGCCCCGGCCACGCGCCCGCCTGGGCCGGCGAGCTCTTTGGCCTCGGGGGCTTCAGCGAGGGTTTCCCGTTTTTCCTCGGCGAGCTGAGCCCCCAGGGCTTCCTCGGGCGGGCGGTAGGGCGGGGCCTGCCGCCGACGCTCGGGCTTTCCCCTGATCCGCGGGAGTGGCCGAGCGACGACGACACGCTGGTTTACCTCGCCGCCGAGGGCGACGAGCTGCCCGGCGACCTCCTGGTCGGCGATGCCATGCTGCGTCGCGCCCAGGACCGCCTGCTGCGCCCGCCCGCCACGCTCCCGGAGTGCGACCGGGCGATGCGTTACCCCGAGCTCGCCACCGCCGCCGCCGCGTCCGGCATCGCCGGATCGTCGATCGAGGGCGAACAACCCAAATTCCTCGCCACGCTCGCCACCGGGGCCGGCCCCACGCCCGTCATCGTCAAATTTACCGACATCTTCTCCACGCCGACCGGTCGGCGCTGGGCCGACCTGCTCGCCGCCGAGGCGCAGGCCGGCGCGATTCTCCACATTCATGGCGAGGCCCGGGCGGCGCCGCGCCTGCTCGACGCCGCCCGGCGCCGCTTCCTCGAAACCCCGCGCTACGACCGCGCGGGGTCGCAGGGCCGCCGGGGCGTGGTATCCCTGCGCGCACTACACGACGCCTTCACCGGCCCCGACACCCACCTCTGGACCACCGCCGCCGCGCACCTGCGCGGGCGCGACCTCATCGACGACGCCGCGCTGCGCTCCATCCGGCTGCGTCACGCTTTTGGCCGCCTGATCGGCAACACCGACATGCACTTCGGCAACCTCGGGTTCTGGTTCGACGATGCCCTTCCTTTCCGCCTCGCGCCCGCTTACGACATGTTGCCCATGCTCTGGGCTCCCGCGCCCGGCAATGCGACCCCGACGCCCGATTTCGCGCCCGCTCTGCCTTTGCCCGCCGAACGCGAGATCTGGCACGAAGCCGCGGGGTGGGCGGCGGATTTCTGGCAAGGGGTGGCGGCGGACCCGCAGGTGTCGCCCGAGTTTGCCGCCATCGCCCGCGCCGCGCAGGCGACGCTCGGCCGGTTGCGCGAGGTGGCCTGAGCCTGACCAGAGTTTTAAGTAATCGGCCGCCGGGACCCTGAGCCTGTGTAGGGCGGGGTCGCCGCACCCCGCCGTAGCGTGCCCCGGTTTGCGAACGGCGGGGTGCGGCGACCCCGCCCTACATTTTCCGCCTATAGTTTTGGTTAAACGGCACTACCGCCCCATTGCCGCGCGCGCGGCGGCGGCCATGGCGGGCACTGGAACCGGTCCGCCGGTCCAGATTTCCAAGGCCCGCGCGCCCTGATGCACCAGCATGGACAAGCCATTCGCGGCTGGCAGGCGCAGGGCGCGGGCGGCGGCGAGGAGGGCGGTCTCGGCCGGATTGTAGATCATATCGTAAACCGCACGCGGCGACGGCAGCGCGGCGAGGTCAAGGGGCAGCGGGTCCGCGGCTTTTAGCCCCGCACTGGTCGCGTTAACCACCACGGCTCCGGCAGGCAGGCCGGCCGCCGCCGCCTCGGCGGGCGAGAAGCCGCGCAGGGTCGCCGCGCCCGCCAGCGGCGCGAGCTGGGCGAGCAGAGCGTCGAGATTGGCCCGGGTGCGATTGGCGAGCCAGAGCGAGCGCACCCCGCGTTGCAGGCACTCCACCGCCGCCCCGCGCGCGGCGCCACCGGCCCCGAGCAGGATGACATCGGCCCCGGCCAGCTCGACGCCCAAATCCTCACGCAAGCCGGACGCCAGGCCGTAGCCATCGGTGTTAAACCCCTCCCAACTGTCGGCGCGCCAGTGCAGGGTGTTCACCGCGCCGACCGGCCGGGCGGCCGGGTCGATGGCGGCGATCTGCGCGACCGCGAGGATTTTGTGCGGCAAGGTCAGGTTCACGCCGCGAAAGTTTTTTTCGTGCAACAGCGCCAGCGCGCGCGGCAACTCCTCGGGCGGCACCTCGAAACGAAAATAACACCAGTCGGCAAACGCGGGTGCCTGCGCCGACATCTCCGCCAGCGCGGCGTTGTGCATGGCCGGGCTGATCGAGTGTTTGATGGGGAAGCCGAGCACGGCGAGCGATACGCCCGGGCGGGACCAGGCGGCGAGATCGGCGAGCGAGTAGGTGGCGGCGGTATCCATGCGTAGCCCCTACAGGCGCAAAGAATTCGGCGCGGCGCAAAACCAGAAACCGCCGCTCCTTCGTTTTTCCGCCGCAGAGCGCGCCGGGGCCGATAACTTCATCAGACCGACTGGCGGGCGTAAGCGGCGTCGAACTCGGCTACGAAACTCGCAAACAGACGGGAGTGCGCCTCGTCGCCCGAAGCTTTGTAGTGGTGTACGAGATTACGGCAGCAACGCGCCAGGACCTCGCGCACCGGCGCGGGAGCGAGATCGCCCAGGCTGGGCTCGATGCCCTGGGCGCGTAGTTGCAGCAGCAATTCGCCCGGAGTGCGAAACGCGCCCTGCTCATAGGCGTCGATAAAAAAAGCCGGCTCCTCGGTGAAGCACCCGACCATAAAATGCCCCGGCATGCCGACCGGCTCCACGGGCACGCCCAGCCGGCCTGCGACCAAAAGGTAAACCAGGCCGAGACTGATCGGGATGCCCTTTTTTCGGGTCAGCACCTCGGGCAGGAAACTGTTGAGCGGATCGTTGTAGTGCTCGTTGTTGCCGCGAAAACCGGCCTCGTGATAGAGCACCCGGTTGATCACCCGGCAACGCTCCCGCACCGAGGCCGGCTCGGCCACGAGCTCGCGACAACGGTTCGCCAAGCGGTCCAGCGCCTCGGTGCACGCGCCGACATCGACCGCCGGCAAGACGGTGCGGGCGAGCAGCAGCGCACCGGTTTCCAGCTCGTAATTGAGGGACTGGATAAACCCGCGAAACTCGGCCACCGGATCGCTGAAACGCAGCTCGGTGAGAAACCACCGGGCATGCCAGGCGAGGGCACGGTTTTTTTCCTCGGTCAGCTCCAGCAAAAAGGTTCTGGCCGCCTCGGGGAACCGGCCAAAGTGATCCAAAAGCCGTCGCCGCACCGCCGGACTGGTATCATCCAGCAAAGCCGCGAAGGCGGCATGCTCCGAGGGGGTGAACTGCGGGGTTTCCACGAAACGCGAGCCTGCGGGGCGGCGCGGAAATCGCAACGCCGAAGCGCACCAAAAAAGGGGTGTAATACAAAGTGATGTCAGCTCCGTGTGGTCCGGCCCGCAGTTTAATACCAGTTATGTCATGAAATGAGACTATCGTTTGGTGTAGGCCCGACCGGTGGTCGGGCGGTTTCCCAGAGACCCTGACCACCGGTCAGGGCTACATCGGGCCACGCTAATTCTACTTTGTTACTTATTGAGTACGGATATTGGTGATGATTTTCGTCGATCAA